>PWZG01000484.1 GCA_003567575.1 PVC group bacterium
TCGAGCTTCCGTCTTCGCGCTTCGCGCTACGCCGCGACACGTGGGTATTTCGTCATTCGGATTTCCGGGCGCATTCCGCCTCCTGAGCACACGCTATTGATCCATCGGGGAATGACGAACGGAAGTGATATGCGCCCGTCGCATTCTGCTGCTTGATTTTTATCCCGGAATCGGTGATAATGCATATTTATCAAAGGAGCACCTTGATGCGCTGGCAATTTATGATGGTTATGACGGTGGTCGCGGTATGCATGATGGCGATTCAGGACGCCTCGGCGCAAACGGCCCGTGAAAGGCTGCATGACGCCTACCGGATACTGGTCGAGGCGCAAGCCTTGACCAGCATCGGAGAGATGGAAGAGGCGAAATTGATGTATCGGGATGCGATCGTCGAGTTGGAGCGTTTGCAGCGTTATTATCCAGGCTGGCAACGTGAAGTGGTAAGCGCCCGCCTGGCGCATGCACGTAATCGCCTGGCACGTTTGGAGGACGGGGAATACGATGGCGACGACGATGAAAACGATACCGTGCAAGATCCCGTGGAATCCGACCGGGGACCCGTTGCCGCAGTCGATTTGGAACTTGCCTGGCGCAAGGAACTGGCGCGTCATCAAGATCGGCTTCGACAATTACGCAACGAAAATACGGCGTTGAAAAGCCGGTTACGCGCAGTCGAGATGATGCCGGCGCACGCTGGTGTGGAAACGTCGATATCGGAACCGATCAGGAACCGCATGGCGCGTTTGATGGTTGAGGAATCGGAACGTCTGCAGGCAGAACGCGAGTATAATGTCGCACGCGAGTTGCTGGAAGCGGCAAGAACGGTTGCACCCAATGATTTCGCGGTTCGATTGGCGTTAGGCGTGGCGTATTGTCGCGAAGGCCGTTTCACCCCGGCATCTCGAATCCTTCGTGGTGTCGTCTCTGAAGATCCAACCAACGTGACCGCGCGTTTGGCCTTGGGAGCGGCATGGCTCGGACTGGACAATATCGGGGCGGCACGCGCTGAAATCGAGGCCGCCCTACAGGCCGATCCCGAGAATGCGGATGCGCATTACAATATGGCAAGGCTGTTGATGATGTTGCCGGATGCCGAGCCGATACAGGCGCGGCGGCATTACCGGCGATCGGTCGCCCTCGGGGGCGACACCGATCTTGAACTCGATAATATTATTCAACGGGAAGCGCTGGAGCAATTCGGCCGGGACCGATAATCACGATCTGATCTTGTCTGCCGGCCGGTAATTGCAGACCGTCGGTCAACGGAAACCCTTCCGGCAGTCTTCCCTTGACAAATGGCAGCCAGTCGCTGTGTTCGCCGTCCAACAAGTCGCCGACGTAAGCACGGCCGCTGGTTTCGGTCGTCAGGTAAAGCGCGGCGACCGTTTGGTGATAATCGTTGACGGCGTAGAATTCCGTCAATGTATTGGGCAGCCAAAGTGTCCGCTGGTTTCCATACCAGGCGGTTGCCCATGGCTGGTCGGCAACCATTAGCTCATCGTTTTCCACCAGAGCGCTGGCCGCGGCGATAAACGGCGGGTAAAGAGGCGGATAGGGTGGTGGTGGGCGCGGGCTGAGCAAACCGGCAATTACCGGAGTTGCATGCAGCAATAACGCGGCGGCGCAGGCTGTCTGCCTGATGATCGGCCAGTCGCCGGCCGTACGGTCCAGCAGGATTATCATTGCCGCGCAGCCAAGCAAGACGATCCACGGCAAGAGCGGGTAGAGGAGACGGCCCGGCGCATCGGGCGCCAGCACCGGATCGATCGCCAGCAGGCAAACGGTCGCAGCCAGTAAAGGCCATCGCAGTAAACGGTATCCTCGCGGCATTCGCGGCATGCATAATGCCGCCAAGGCCAGAGCCGGGAACAACGACTCACCGCTTGCAAACCAGCGCGATATCCAGCCGGCATTGGTAAGTCCGGCCAGCCAGCGCATGCGCAGCAACGTACCGATACGCAGAGCCTCCGGATTCCACGATAGGGCGCGATCAAGCCGATTGCCCGGAAATATCGCCGAATCACGGAACCAAACAAGATGCGCCAAACCAAAAGGATGACCGCTTATTTGGATATTACGCCATATCCAGGGCATGATTACCGCCAGCAGACCGGCCGCAAACAGTCCGATAATCAGGCCGCGGCGTCGCGGCGCCGCAAGACCACAGGCTATCAATGGCGCCGGCATGAACAGAATCAGTGAATAGTCAGTTAAAACAGCCAAACCCGACAGAATACCGGCCATGCCGGCCGCGGCGGTCGCGCGCAAGAGGGTGGGCGCGACGGACGCCGCACCCTGGCGCGACCCGGCCAAGGCGACCGTGAAGGCGGTGGCGGCCAGGAATGTCGCCATGGGATCCGGCAGCCCCGATATGGTTCGTTCCAACACCGTGTGGCTGAGCAGGTAAACCAGTGGCGCCCACCCCGCGATTCGGCGATCGAAAAAACGGTCGCCGACCAGGAATATCATGATTGCCGTGGCCAGTGTGAACAACCAGCCCAGCGGCAGAATGACCCGTGTCTCTGGCGCAAATGCGCGCGCGTGAGGTCGCACGGTAAAATCCGGTTGCAGTACTCGAAACGCGGTACCCAGCGTTACAGCATACAACGGTGGACGCCCCAATTCGGGCAGTTCTCCTTGAAGCGCTTTTTGTGGACGTAGTTTCGCCATCGTGCCCATGGCGATGGGCCGCAGCAGACGCGTATTATATCCGCGACCTTCCGCCAGGGCGCGGCCGAGCTGGGCATGGTCCATGGCCGCCGCATCCGTCAACCCGCGAAAACGATGATGTTGGTACAGGGCGAAAAACAACGTCGCGGTCAGCGCCATAATCAGCAATGGCCGGATAATGCCGCGACGCGCACCGGCATCCGGCCCGGTCATGGATGATGGCGGCGAAAGATAACCGTTCACGTGGAAGACTCCAAGGATTCGTCGGCTTCATGCGGGGCTGTGTCGCCGAAGTATTCGTGTAATTTACGTTGCAACGTACGACGACTGATTCCAAGCTGGCGCGCGGCCTGGCTGCGGTTGCCGTTCCAGGTTTTCAAGGCTTGAAGGATAAGCATTTTTTCGGCTTCGTTTAAGGTGATCGGTTGTTCCAGCGTGGCCGGCATGTCCGATTTTCCCAGTGCGGCATTGCGCACGGAGGCCGGAATGTCGCCGACGGACAACTGTGATCCGTGGGAAAGCACCACCATCTTTTCGACGACGTTGCGCAACTCGCGTACATTACCCGGCCAGGAGTAGGCTTCCAGAATCTCGAGTGCTGCCGGATCGATCGCGGTAATCTGCTTCTTGTTGCGTTCGTTGAACTCTTGGATGAAATGACGGCATAGCAGCGTGATATCGCTGGGACGCTCGCGTAGAGGGGGAATTTCAATGGTGACCACATCCAGCCGGAAAAACAAATCTTCGCGAAAACGGCCTGCTGCAACCTCTTCCTTGAGATTGCGGTTGGTTGCCGCCAGCAACCGGATATCCACCTTGACCGTACTCTGGCCGCCAACCCGTTCAAAGCAGCGCTCTTCGAGTACCCTGAGTAATTTTACCTGAACAGCCGGACTGATCTCGGAGATCTCATCGAGAAACAACGTGCCGCCATCGGCCATTTCGAATCGGCCGCGCCGCCGGTCGGATGCCCCCGTAAACGCGCCTTTTTCATGGCCGAATAATTCGCTCTCAAGTAGATTCTCCGATAACGCCGCGCAGTGAACCGCGATAAACGGACCGCGTGCGCGGGAACTTAAATGGTGTAGCGCCTGGGCAATCATTTCCTTGCCGGTTCCACTGTCTCCCTGAATCAAAACCGTCGCCTGGGTCGGCGCCACTTGACGGATCGTATCAAACACGGCTTGCATCCGCGGCGATTGGCCGACAATGTTTTCCAGACCGAACTTATCCGTCAGTCGCGCACGTAACTGGCGATTCTCGTCCTCAACGCTGCGTGCGTGTAATGCCCGGCGTACCGTCAGTTCGAGATGTTCCAGGTTAAGCGGCTTGGTAAGTATTTCATAGGCGCCGCGTTTCATCGCCTCAACCGCTGTCTCCACGTTGCCGTAGGCCGTAATCAGTATGCATACCGGGGCATGCGGCGCCGTCAAGACACGTTCGACAAGATCCAGACCGTTCATGCCGGGCATCCGTACGTCGCTGATGACAACGTCCACGGTGCGTTCCCGCAATATGTCCACCGCCGTCGCGCCGTCTTCAGCCGTGATAACATCGTAATCGCGGCGTAACGCACGGGAAAGCCCGTCGCGCGTGTTCTTCTCATCGTCCACGATCAGTATCACCGATTGCCTGCTCATGATCCGGTATCTCCTCCAGTTGTTTCCGCCACATCGCCGGGATGATTGCCTGAGGCTTTCAATAAACGGATCCGACGTTCCGCCAGCGGTAGCGTAAGCGTAAAGATACAGCCCTGTCCCGGTTCGCTACGTACATCCAACCGGCCGCCGTGATCGCGTACAATCCGTTGTACGATGACCAGTCCCAGACCGGTGCCGTCCACTTTGGTTGTGTAGTAGGGATCGAGTATCCGGCCGAAATCCTCCGGCGCTATGCCGGCCCCGTAATCGTGGAAGGTAACGCCGGCTTCAATATCATCATGCCATAACGTTATATCAATCCGGCCATCGTCCGGTGTCGCCTGTAACGCATTCTTGAGCAGATTGAAAAAGGCCTGCTTTAATTGGTCGCCATCGGCCGGAACCGGCGGCATGACGGCCGGACTTTCCACCGCAATACGAATGCGGCGATCTTCAATGGACGATTGCAGCAAACCCAGGGTTTCACGCAACAGTTCTTCCAATGATAACTGAACGGTTTGCAATGGGGTGGGGCGGACCGCCCGTAAAAAATTATTGATGATGGTGTCCAGACGGTTCACTTCGACCGATGCCACCCGCAGTAAATCGATCATTTCGTCGCGGACCGGCGCATTCAGCGCGCGAATTTCCCGTTCCAGTAATTGTAAATGAATGGTCAAGGCATTTAGCGGATTCCCGATCTCGTGGGCGACGCCCGCTGCAAGCGGAATAATCGCGTTCAAACGTTCCGATTCAAGACGCGCATCTTCCTGACGGCGGTTATGCGTTATATCGCGCAGCATGATCACGGCGCTCTTCTCGCCATCAGGTTCCGGCGCCAGTGGAACTACATAAAAGTTCAATACCCGATACTCCGGATACGCAACTTCGATGTCGCGATTGATCAACTTGGTCCATTCACCAAGGTCAAGATCCAGAATACGGTCCCATTCAATCCCTTTCAATTGCTCGAACATCGAACGGCCGCGGGCCGATTTCAAGTCGAAACCCAGCATCCGTTCCGCCGCCTGATTGGCATACAGAATGCGGCCATGTCCATCAACGACAATCAATCCTTCCTGTAACGCCTGGAAAATGGCTTCGAGAAATCCTTTCTCTCCGGCCAGCCGCAGAAAATGGCCCTGTAAACTCTCCGTATCGAGACGGTCAAGACGTTCCACCAGCTTGTCTAAAAAACCAGGGTTCATGACGCGTCAGCCTCGCTTACGCTCACCAAAATGACGGTGATATTGTCATGACCGCCGGCATCATTGGCGGCCCGAATAAGTGTATCCACCCTGTCCGGCAACGGAATACCTTTGCCGGCATTCAAAATGTCCGCAATCTGCGTGTCCGGCAGCATGCGGTTTAAACCGTCCGAACACAACAGAAACAAATCGCCGGTCATGACGTCAACCGCCGTCCTCTCCAGCGTGACGCGCGCATGGGAACCGACGGCGCGTGTAATCAGGTTACGGAAATTTTGAGGGATGTATTGCTCGTCGCGGATACCCAGAAGTTCGGCACCGGAATGGTCTCGCGTTAATAGTTCCAGAATGCCGTCGCGTAACCGGTAACAGCGACTGTCGCCGGCATGTAACGTGAACGCACGTTCCGGCGCTGTCGGCCGGAAAACAAGGACCACCACCGTCGACGCCATGCCGGCGTTGGCAGGGCGCCAGGCCCGTTCGTTAATCCAGGCGCTGGCCCGATTCAGCGCCAGACGCGCCAGCGATTCCGGATCCCGTCCATCGGTCACCGTTCCCGGCGCAGCCGGCGCCGTGAATGCCGATTTCAGTTCCCTGACGACCGCCTGACTCGCCACTTCGCTGCGCTCGCCGCCACCCACGCCGTCGGCAACACAAAAAACGCCTTGCTGTTCCAGGATAAGCAGTGCATCCTCATTGTTTGAGTGAGAGCGGCCGATATCGCTTTTGCCGACGCTTTCAATGCGGAACCTGTCAAAATGCGCCATAAAATATTTCCTGTCCCAAATTGACGACGGCTGATTTCAAAAGGAATCCGCACGCCGCTCAATTGCGTTCAGAACCATCATATCACGTCGAACCGTAAATTCAAGTCCGTGTCGCGACAACGACATCCATCGATGACAACCTTTTCGGATGACGTCAAAATAAACACAAACATAATAATATCAAAATCATTCTTGTTTGGCGACACGCAATCGTAACCTCGGCAAAGTGTCACCGGAAAAACACGAATATCAAGTACCGTTTGCCGGACGGTTTGCGGGCGGCTTGACACCGGCGACGAACACGCTATGATAATACGCCGTTGGCGGTTTGTAGCATTGGGCCCCCGTAGCTCAGTTGGATAGAGCATCGGATTTCTAATCCGAATGTCGCAGGTTCAAGTCCTGCCGGGGGCGCCAGCTTGAAACCCTTTCGACAAGCGTTATAGCCTTTATTCATAGGTTTTAAGGGGTTCTCGCGTAAATCCCCTTTCAACTCCCAGCTTTTCCGTTCGGTTCGGTTCATTGCTCGAAAAGCAATCATAAAGCATACACGGCTTTTGTCGGTGCTTCCATGGAGCGGGATTTCGTCGGATAATTTCCACCACCAGGAACACAAAAAAAATTCGCGGTTTGGTGGGTTGAGATTTTTTCTCGGTGGCGGTTCAATCGGTGGCCGGCCATCATGGCGGCGTGATAGCATGACAGCATACCGCCGGTTCCCGATCTGCTTCAGGGTTTTCACGTTCCGGAATCGCCGGTTCCCCGGTTGGCGGTTGGATGCCGGATCGGATTCCCGGTTCCCCAGGGTGACGGCGTAACCCGCGCGGTATCCATCATGACGGCAACCATGGGCGGCAGAAAACAGGCAGAAAAAGGACGACAGGCAGGACGCAAGCGACGGGACTCCGAAAAGGAAACGGGACTCCCGGCGATTTCCAAAAACTTTACCACGCCACCCGGTCGATCTGTGTGGGTTCCCATTAGGTTACTCCGCTCCTGGCGAGTGTCGGCTGTCCGGGCTTCATCAGCATGGTTTTTATGGTTGCCCCAAAATTGTGTCGTGATATACTGTTGCATGTGTGGTGTTATTTTGGGGCGCGACTTGATGTATTCACGAAATCAAGCCGTCTAATACAGACGTTGGGGCAAAACAAACAATGACTTTCGTGCGTACAGCACAAACTGATCTGGAACAATGGAGTGTATCGAATCTCATGGCCGGGGCTCTGTTTGGGTTCACTGCCCTCTTGAAGATGAAAATCAGAATGGAGGTAACAATGAATCTTAACGTCATACTCTGTGTGGCTAGCTTGATGGTGGGAATATGGGGTCTGGGCAGCTCTCGAATCCTGCAAGAGTCAAGCTATGAGAAAGGACACTTCAGTCCCAGAAGCACCCCTGGGAGGTTCGACTCCTCCCCTGCCCACCCTTTTCAAAAACCGGAAACAAGCCTAACCACACAATTCTGGCTATCGTCGCTCCGCTCCTCAGCCAGATTGTGAACGTTGGCCCCGAAAATTGAGAATTGACAACTATGCGCCAATGGCGTACTATGCGGACGTTATGGTATTCAAAGAAACGAGTGTGTTCACCCGACAGATCAGCAAGCTGATCTCAGATGACGCCTATCGCGAATTCCAGCAGGAGTTGATATTCAACCCGACCGCTGGCGACCTGATCAAGGGAAGCGGCGGCCTTCGGAAGGTTCGCTGGCGTTCTGCGACAGGAGGGAAGCGTGGAGGAATCAGGGTGATATACTACTGGTACGCGGCGGACAGTGAAATCTTTCTCCTTCTTGCCTACGGCAAGACCGAGAAGGCTGATCTGTCAGCCAAAGAAATCAAGATCCTGAAAGCCTTGGTTGAGGAGCATATGTGATGAAGAAGGAACTGTTTGACGAACTGGTTGAGAGTATTGAGGAAGCCGGAAAGATACGGGAAGGCTCGGTCAAGCCTTCCCGCACCTTTCGGTATCGTCCCGTGGACGTCAAACGCATTCGCAACAGACTCCATGTGTCCCAATCTCAGTTTTCCCTCATGATTGGAGTTAGCAAGTCAACCTTGCAGAATTGGGAGCAGGGCCGTCGGGAGCCTGAAGGACCCGCCAAGGCTCTGCTGCGAGTTGTAGACAAGCGACCGGAAGCTGTCCTTGAAGCTCTACAGGCCTGACATGGGACGGGCCAACAAGAAAAATCCAGCGTACGGCTAAAGCCGCCGCTGATTTTCGACGTTGGGTAGGAGATAAGAATGACAGGACGCGAGAAGATACTTGGTGCATTCACGCCTGAGGGCGCTCCAGAAATCGGGGTTGTAGCATCCTACGAAGGGATATTCATCCGAGACCACTATGCTGAACTTACGAGAATGCCGTGGTGGGATTCGACAAAAGCCCCTTCGCTGGCGAAGGATTTCTTTGATGCAAGCGGCCTGGAATGGATTTCCGTTGCCGCGTGCGCATCTCGGGACGAACGAACCCGACAACGCCATGAACGTCGTGCCGATGGCATATGGCTGATAGATCCAGAGTCCGGCAAAGAGACTCAACTCCATGAGCCAATGGGGAAGTTCTGTGGGCGCCCCCCGCATAAATGGGGACGTTCTGTGGGACGTTCTGTGGGCGCCCCACGCATAAATGCGATAAAACGGGGTGATTCCGGTTGTTTGGGGCTTGTAAAAGATCGTTAGCGGCTGTTTTCAGCGGTAAAAAAAGCTTCTTGCAAATTGTGTGCGGAATCGGGTAGTATCCTTTTATGCCACGTGCCGATGCGGACAATATCGACAACAAAATAATCCTGATCGATGGTCAGCAATTGGCCCAATACATGATCGACTTTGGCGTTGGCGTTACTACAGAAGCCGTATATGAATTGAAGCGACTGGATTCCGACTACTTCACGGACAATTGAAATGGCAACAAGAAAAGTCAGAGGTTGGAAGGCAGCGGTCCTGCAAATAACAAATGACTTGCTATTACCCTATTCCGGGTTTATCTTTCTGTGGTGATCAAGTCTGTGCAAAGAGAAACCGTGATGATCGCGTACTACAGATGGCAACGTGATACCGGGAATCCGATCCTCCCGCCCGATCCTGATTCAGCGTTCGAGAGCACGCGCTGCATGAACCCGTTCGTGGTAAGCGTCGACGGCGAGTATCGGCTCTATTACTCAGGTGGGGATGCCAACGGCATCCAGCGCATCTGCCTGGCGACGTCGCGCATCGAGACCCCATGCCGGCTCAAGCGCCATGGGGTCATCCTGGACAAAGGCGAAGCAGGCTCGTTCGACGCCCGTTGGTGCGTTCTGCCCTGTGTCCACCGTGTCGGGAGCACGTGGTTCCTGTATTATTCCGGTCACGAAGGAAAGACCTTCGGGCTGCAATCCTTTCCCGGGATCGGACTCGCCGTCAGCGATGACGGTCTGCACTTCCAAAGGCACACCGCGGAACCGGTGGTCACTGGCGACCGGACAACGGAGTTCCCGAACAATAGGGGCGTTGCCGGAGGCGGTACGATCATCGAAGATACGCTGCCGGACGGTACGATCCGATACAGAATGTACTACATGTTGGCTGTCGGCAGAAAGAGCACGGACGTGAAAGTTGACCAGGAGAAGCACTGTGCTGTTTGCCATAGTACGGACGGTATCCGGGGCAGCAAATTCTGGTCGTCCGTATCGGAGACTATGCCTATGTAGTGCCGTTTGTTGAATCGGCCGATGGCCGATTTCTGAAGACCGTCATCCCCAGTCGAAAAGCAACGCGCGAATATTTGGGAGGTGCAAATGCGGAAAATGAAACTCGATAAGGAAGAACAGGATATCCTTGACTCATTTGAGCGTGGCGAATGGAAACCGGTCGCCAATCGCGAACGTGAAA
>PWZG01000145.1 GCA_003567575.1 PVC group bacterium
GCCACCGCACATCATCCGCAATATGCCATTGCCTACAAACCGCGACATTGGTTGCAGCAGTCACAAACACGGCTGCGGGCGATTACCGTCCAAGTCGGACGTACGGGAACACTCACCCCGGTCGCGGAACTCGAACCGGTCTTTCTTGCTGGTTCGACCATTTCCCGGGCTACCTTGCATAATGCGGACGATATCCTCCGGAAAGATATCCGCATTGGCGATACGGTCGTGATAGAACGCGCCGGCATGGTCATTCCGGCAGTCGTCAAACCTCTACCCGAAAAACGGACGGGTTCCGAAAAACCATTTGTCATGCCAACCGCCTGTCCGGCGTGCGGCGGACCGCTAAGTCGCCGTTGCGCCAGCACAGGCAATCGGGAGGAAGTCGCCTGGCGTTGCGAAAACCTGCAATGTCCGGCGCAAAAAACGCGGCGACTGGTCCATTTCGCTTCGCGGGCCGCATTGGATATCGAGGGTCTCGGCGACATCGTTGCCGATGCACTGGTTCGCGATGGGTACATTGACGAGCCACTGGACATTTTTGAACTGGATTCCGAACGGTTGGCCACATTAAACTTGGGAACGGCGGATAAACCGCGTGTATTCGGCCCGAAAAACGCGGCCCGCCTGATGGCGGCATGCGACCGAGCGCGTCGTTTACCGTTGGACCGCTGGCTGTTTGCACTGGCCATTCCCAACGTTGGAACGGTCACGGCGCGTCGTCTGGCGGAATGTCATCCATCGCTTCAGGCGGTTGCCCGATCCGATCTTCTGGCCGACATCGTAAAGCGGCAGCAACTCGATGAAGACATGAAAGCCAGTAACCCGCGTCGCCGTAATAAAACCGCAGCAGAAGCAACAGCGGACACCTCAGAAACGGATGCGCCACCGCGACCGGATCGCACGTACGAGGATTTAAAAACCCAGTATGATGCAGTCAACCAGCGTTTGGCCGCATGGGATTTAACCGATTTGGGTCCGGTTGCGGCGCGATCAATCATCGATTTCTTTCAGTCATCCATTGGCCGCCACATTCTTGAGCGCTGTACTCGACTGGGAATCGAACCGGAAGGGTCCGCAAGCACGCGTGGCGACACTCGGCGCGAAGGGATTGCCGGCAAATCATTTGTCGTCACCGGCACATTGGAAAGCATGTCGCGAACCGAAGCCGAATCAAAAATCCGCGCCGGCGGCGGAGCGGTAACGTCGTCCGTCAGCGGCAAAACCGATGTTCTGATAACCGGCGCCAATACCGGCGCCACCAAACTTCAACAAGCGGAAAAGCTGGGCATTCCGCGCCTGACCGAACCAGAATTTCTGGCATTACTCGGCAACGACAACAATCCGGCGACATCAACCGCAGCACCGCCGGATCAACCGTCTTCAAGCACCGCACACCCGAAGCATACCGCACAAACCGTTTTTACCTTTGAATAAGGTCACGGTTCACGGTTGAAGGCAGAAGGAAGGATAGCCATTTATGAACGCAGGATCAGCAGTCCGGGATTTCACTCCTACAACATCGCAGTTTCTTTACGGATACCCACACGTTGCCCGCATGAGCGAAGGCGTTCACGATCCGTTGTTCAGCAGCGCATTATACCTGGAAAACGATGGTGTGGCGTTACTTTTCATTAGCAACGATATCGTGTACGTTCCCAGGCCGACCGCACAGGCGGCGCGAACCCGGATCAGCGAAGCAACCGGTATGGATCCGGAGCATATTCTCATCAGTGCCACCCACACGCATTCCGCTCCGAAAATAATGGATAGCCCCCTCAATAAAAACGATCCTGTGATCCCGCCGGCGGACCCATCTTTTCTGGCCATATTCACGAACGCCATTGTCGATGCCGGAATCGCGGCGGTCAAAAACGCCTGTCCGGCAACCGTCGGTACAGCGCTGGCGGATTCGACGGGAATCGGCACCAACCGACACAACCCGACCGGTCCGGCGGAACATACGGTTCCCGTCCTGGCCGCCAGGGCAACCGCTGATAATCGTTGGATCGGATTCATGTACGTCTGCTCCATGCATCCCACGGTCTTACACGAAGATTCGCGCCTGGTCAGCGCCGACTTTCCATGGGCGACGCGCCGGACACTGCAGGAACGGTTGGTTGGTCCCGACTGCGCGATTCTGCACCATATGGGTTGCGCGGGAAACCAGAGTCCGCGCCATGTGACCCATGGGAATACCTTCGAGGAAGCCGACCGGATCGGCACGCTTCTGGGCGCCGCGCTTACAAAGGTCGCCGACACCCTCGCCTATGATCCCCATGCGGTCTTAAAGGTTGCCCGGCGTTATGTCGATCCGCCGCGCAAAAAATTTCCTGCCGCGGCGGATGCGGAGAAGCAGCTTGACCATGCCCGGCAACGTCTGGCGCAATTGCAGAAGACGGGTCCGGCCACTGAAGCGCGTACCGCGGAATGCGACTTATTCGGCGCCGAACACAAACTGTTTCTCGCGCGTACCGCGGCCACGGGTACGCTTGAGCCGGTTTACGCCGCCTGTACGCCGGCTGAAATCCAGGTTTTCCGTGTCGGCAACCGGTATTACGCGGGATGGCCGTCGGAAACCTATGTGGATTATGCGCTTGCCGTTCGCGAGAAACACCCCGGAGCCCATGTCATCAGTCTGGCAAACGGTACCCTTCACGGATATATTACAACGCCGGAAGCCGCGGCGTCCGGATTGTACGAATCGGGAGCGGCATTATTCGCGCCGGAAACCGGCGATCTTTTCGTCGATACCACCATTGAAATGATCGAACAACTGTAACAAATCATGAATACACACGAATTGTTTTCCTTGAAAGAGCAAGTCGCCGTCATCACCGGCGGCGCCGGCTGGATAGGGTCGCACATCAGCGAAGCGCTGGCCGAAGCCGGTGCGCATGTTTATGTGGCCGACATAAATGAAGCGGATGTAAACGCCTGTATCGAGCGGCTGCGTTCGTGCGGCCTGCGCGCGGATGCCTGGATCGGCGATGCGCTTGGCGACGTCTCCGCCCGCGGCATGATCGACGACATCGCAGGCAAAGCTGGTCGTCTTGATGTACTGGTAAATTGTGCCGTAAAGACCAAGTCTTCGGAACTCGACACTGTATCTTTCGACGACTTGCAATTCAGCTTTGAGGCGGCCTCGGCCTGTTTGGTCACCGCCCAGCAAGCCGTCATTCACATGCGGAAGAACGGCGGCGGCCGGATCATTAATATCGGCAGCATGTACGGACAAGTGACCGGTTATCCGGATGTATACAAGGATCTGGTGCCGCCCAATCCGATCGCTTACCAGGCCGCCAAGGCAGCGGTACATCACATGACCAAATACATGGCCGTCTACTGGGCAAAAGACAATATCCGGGTCAATGCAATTTCGCCCGGACCCGTCCCGAATCCCGGCAAAGCCGCATACGAAGGGAATCCCGCATTCAAAACCTTCAACGCGCGGTTATCGCAACGCACACCGCTTGGACGGGTTGGCACGCCGGATGAATTCCGGGGACCGGCACTTTTTCTGGCATCGGCGGCGTCCAGCTTTGTTACCGGACAGATCCTGTTCGTGGATGGCGGCTGGACGGCGTGGTAGCCACCGGTCTTCAACGATGTTCAACCACTTCAAACACAACCGGAACGCTCAATACCGTCGCCCATTGCCCACCGTCGCCATACCAATGAAAGCTCTCTTCGGTTAACGCCAATTGCGCACGATAGATGCCGGGCGGCAAAAAAGCTTTCCCCATTGGCGGACGCCGGTTTCCGGAGGCCGAACCGGATTCCGTCTCCGCAAAAACGGTTTCATCATCAAACACGGCATACGGATTAGCGTACACGCCACCACCGGGATCGCGGGTCGACACCGTTAACGGCGCCGAATCGCGACGCCGCGGCGGCCGTTGCCGATCAGCGTGAAACAATACATGCAATGAACTGTCGGCGTACAACGTTTTAGTGGCGGCGCCATGTTCATCGGTCACAAAAAAATCGAATAACAGATAACTTTCGGCACGTTGTTTATCGGGATAGCGCGCGTATTGGCGGTCGGAAACATTGGTATCGTCCCCCGGCAAACCCCAGCGCCCGAGATAACCGATACGTTCGAATGCGGTAAAATCCTCCTGCTCGCCGATCAATTTGACCTGATATACGAAATTCGGTTTTAAATGTACTGCATCCAATTCGCCCACAAACGTTTCAGCCCGTTTAAGCCAGGAAAGAGTTACCACCGGCGCCGCAAACGACCCATTCCCGTGATAGGAAAAATCTTTGATGAAGTCGCGCGAATAGGCGCGTCCGCCGACGTCTATAAAACGTTGGATTTGCCGGAATTCTACCGGATCAATGGCGGATGGCGGCCGCAATACGGCCGTTGCCCGATTATCGGGCTGGTATTGTTCGGGATAGCGGGATTCGCTCGCCGTTCGACCGGCGCCGGGCACGACCCCGATTCCGGCCGGCGGGATCAATGACAAGCGCTGCAATGCGCGGCGCAGCCGGTCAGCGCGACGTTGCGCCACGCATAACGCCAGCAACGAAAGACTGACAATCGCAATCCATTTCCATGGAATTCCGTATGATAACATTAAATGTCTCCACCGCATAATCAGTTGACTTGACATCAGCAATTCTCATCTTGACCTCCCGTAAGTCGGTCGGGACGCCTGCCTGCCGGAGGCCTGGCGCAGGCAGGGAGGCCGACCCTCCAAAATGCCGTAAAACGACCGATTTCGGTAATGGAGGGACGACCTCCGTGTCGTCCGGGAACCGTAACGCGACCAAAACGAGAATTGCTGGCTTGACATTTTCGCAACATTATTTATGATTATACCTTTTCATATTGACGGCGAGATAGCTCAGTTGGTAGAGCAGTGGACTGAAAATCCGCGTGTCCCCGGTTCGATTCCGGGTCTCGCCACCAATCTTTCCCTTAAAAGTTGCAATGCAACGTCTACGTACGGCGACCGCCGGAACCGCGGCGGTTGCCGCCGCCCGACGACGACGGACGGCGGGTGCGGGACGGCCGCCGGTCGCCGCTGCCGCTGTCACGTCCAGATCTGTTGCCGGCGCCGCCGGCACGATGATCGCGCGCGGAATCGCCCGGCATCACTACTTTTGAGCGAGGCAATGGTTTCACGTCATCGGGAACACGAAGCCAGTCGGGTTCGGGATGCCGGCACGGCAGGTTGCGCCCGATATACTCCTCGATCGGCGGTATCCCGAAAGATTCTTCTTCGCAGGCAAACGTGATCGAGACACCGCTTGCGCCTGCGCGACCGGTACGACCGATACGATGAACATAATCTTCCGGATCCTCGGGAATATTATAATTGATCACATGGCTGACCGCTTCGATATGCAGGCCGCGTCCGGCCACATCGGTGGCAACCAGAATCCGTAAACGGCCTTCCCGGAATTCCGTCATGGTTCGGGTCCGCTGATTCTGCGATAAAGCGCCGGAAATCAAATCGCAATCAAACCGGTACCTTTTAAGTTCACGGGTCAATTGTTCGGCCGTATCACGCCGATTAACAAACATCAGCACGCGTTCGGCTTTTTCGCGAACCAAAATGTTATACAATAGCGAAAATTTTTCACGATTGGTGACCAGATAAACGTCCTGGCGTACGCTATCGACGGCCACTTGTTCGGGTTCGATATCGATCCGTTCGGGTTCCGACAACCAATTCGATGCCAGCCGCATCACGGCATCGGACAGTGTAGCGCTAAACAACAGTGTCTGGCGGCGGCCACGCGGCGGCGTACTATTGACAATGCGGCGTACATCGGGAATAAACCCCATATCTAGCATCCGATCCGCTTCGTCGATCACCATCACTTCCACCTTGCTCAAATCAATATTGCGTCGCGACTTAAAATCCAGCAAACGACCCGGGGTTGCCACAATCAATTCCGGATTAAACCTCTCCAGTTTGCGGCGTTGCCGTTCGAGATCGGTCCCTCCGAACAATGCCAGCGTCTGTACGTTCAGATACTTGCCGAGCGCGACGGCATCCCGTTCGATTTGCATTACCAGCTCACGGGTTGGCGCGATGACCAGCGCCCGCGGCTGTGCCATGCCGCCCGTTCCCCGATCCGGCAGTGGATGTTTGGCAAACCGGTTAAACATCGCGATCAGAAACGCAGCGGTTTTGCCCGTCCCGGTCTGCGCGCGGCCCGCGATATCACGGCCCGCCAATGTCACCGGCAACGCCGCGGCCTGAATCGGGGTACAATACCTGAAATCGAGATCGGCAAGCGCATGCATCAACGGGTCAACCAGATCAAAATCATGAAACCGCGTTTTCCCTTCCTGAGCGGGCACTTCAAAATCCAACGGTGTCCACGGCGTCTCTTTTGCCGCTTTAACGGTTTCGGCACTGTCAGCGCGGGCGCTCGCCGGAGAAGCGGCGGGCGTCATTGCGTCTGTTTCTCCGGTTTTCTTGGCAGCAGGTTTCCGTTTACGCGGCCGGCGGCGACGCGGCCGGCTGTCAGTTTCCGGCTTCGCGGCAGGCGCATGCGCTCGGGTCGCCGAGACGGTTTTGACACCATCATCAATACCATTCCCAGCGTCGGCCGGCGGCGGCGTATCGACCGGCGCTTGCGCTATCGACGGCCGTGCTGACAGTTGCCGGACTCTTTTCCACATCGAACGTAACATCGTATATTTTCTTCTCCATCGTGTGTGTCAAGACCCGTTACCGGGTTAATCGAACACATTGTTGTTTGATTACCGCAAACATTTACATGACATGTAATGCTTAACTTGATTGATGCGGTATTTGCACAAGCTTAACATATTTACACCGGGTTTGTCGATGTTTAAGCATTGCGTTTGGCGGATTCCCATGCGACGTCCAATTCGGCCGCGGAACATTCGGTCATGGTACGGCCCTGATGACGGATGGTATCTTCGACGGCGTGGAAACGTTTGATAAAGCGGGCAATCATGGTTTCCAGCGCCTCTTCCGCGCTGATCCGGCAGAAACGGCTGAGATTAACGATCGAAAACAGTAGATCGCCGGTTTCGTCCTTGATCCTGGACTCGTCGCCGGAAGCCAGCGCTTGCTTCAGTTCGGAAACTTCTTCGTCGATTTTCGCCATCACATCGTGTATTTCGGTCCAATCGAAACCAACTCGTGCGGCACGCGTCTGTACCTGTTGCGCTTTCTGCAACGACGGCAAGGCGCGCGGCACCGATCCAAGCGCCGACACGCGTTCCGTCCGGCCGGCATCTTTTTTCTCGTCGGCCTTGATGGCCGCCCAATTGCGTAATACGGCGGCACTGTCGCACGCGTCGTGATCGCCGAATACGTGCGGATGACGGCGAACGATTTTTTCACATAACCGGCGTGCCACGTCATCAATCGTGAAGCGCTGCTGCTCGCTCCGGATTTGGCTCTGGAGGAAGATTTGCAGCAAGAGATCGCCGAGTTCTTCACAATGCTTTTCGGGATCGCCGGCATCGATGGCATCGAGTAATTCGTACGCTTCCTCGATGACAAAGGGTTTTAACGTATCCAACGTCTGTTCGCGATCCCAGGGGCAACCGCCGGGCGCGCGCAGGCGCGCGATGATATCGCGTAATTCGTCAAGCGGTTGTTTTTTCATTAATCCGTTTCATACGGCGGACCGCGCAATACGCTTCGCCGCACATGGAACAATACTCATTCTCATTGCAGTCAAGGTTACCGTTCTTTTGCGACGACATCTTGAATCGGCGTCGCGCCTCCTTGCCGTCCAGCGCCAGCTCGAACTGGCGATCCCAATCGAAGGCCATACGCGCATCGGCCATGGCATCGTCGACAGCGCGTGCGCCCGGCAATTTGCGTGCGACATCCGCGGCATGCGCGGCGATACGAAACGCCACCACACCCTGGCGTACATCGTCCTCCGACGGCAACCCCAGATGTTCCGCCGGCGTAACGTAGCACAGCAAAGAGGCGCCGTTGGCAGCGGCTTCCGTAGCGCCGATGGCGGCGGCGATATGGTCGTAACCGGCGGCGATATCTGTAATAACCGGGCCCAGTACGTAAAACGGCGCATCGTCACATAGTTCGGCTTCCATCCGCATCTGTTCGGCGATCTGATCGAACGGTACATGGCCCGGCCCTTCAACCATCACCTGCACGCCGGCGGCACGCGAGCGGCGCACCAAATCGCCCAGTACGCGCAACTCGGCGATCTGTGAATCATCGCCGGCATCCGCCAGGCAGCCCGGCCGCAAGCCGTCGCCCAGGGAAAGGGTCACATCATATTCGCGACACATTTCCAGAACGCTTTCCCAATGGGTGTAAAGCGGGTTTTCAGCCTCATGTTGCTGCATCCATTCCGCCATAATGGCGCCGCCTCGCGAAACTATTCCCATTTTACGACGACATGCCAACGGCAGGTGGTCGCGCAGCAAACCGGCATGCAGCGTCATGAAATCAACCCCTTCGCGCGCCTGGGTCTCGATCGTGGCCAACAATTTTTCCGGTGTAATAGTGACGCTATCGCCGTCGGCTTCCACCGCTTCATAGATCGGCACGGTACCCAACGGTACGGGACAGCGAGCCAGCAAGGCAACACGTGAAACGGCCGCATCCGGGCCCACGCTGAGATCCATGACGCAGTCCGCGCCCGCGTCAAGCGCCACGTTCAGCTTCGACGCTTCAGCCGCATGATCGATGGCGCCGGAGCCGCCGAGATTGGCATTGACCCCGGTCCGAAAAGAACGGCCAACCAGCATGGCACGCGACGGCGCATGCTTGGGATTCCAGGGTAAAACCGCTCTACCGGCGGCCAATTCGCGTATCATCAACTCAATCGGCACGTTCTCGGCGGCGGCAACCTGTTCCATTGCCGGTGTCACCATTCCCTGCTTCGCCGCTTCCAGTTGCGTCACAATCTTCTCCTTGTATCAACGTATAAATCAACGTGTTCAAACGGTAAATTATAGTCGATCCATGCACCAAACGCAAGCAATCCTGCGACGTCGCTGAAGTTTCCCGCTATTGCCAATGTACCGTCAACCCTGCTATCATGAAACGGTTTGCGAGATGAAACATCCATGTATAAGGAGACTTCCATGAAACTGTTGCGTTTCGGCCCGCGCGGTGAAGAGCGGCCCGGTATCTGGATCGAGGAATCGGGTGAAGCCCCGATGATTCTCGACGTCCGCGCCATGGCCTACGATATCGAAGATTATGACACCCGTTTTTTTGCCGGCGGCGGACCGAACCGGTTACGGTTTTTGGTTGAGGAACCAAACCGTGTTCTGGTACCGGCGAATGATGTCCGTCTAGGGCCGCCGACAAAATGTACCGGCTCGATAATTTGTCTGGGCAAGAATTACGGCGATCACGTCCAGGAATTCGATTCCCGGATACCTGACCGCCCGATCCTGTTTTCGAAAGCCCTGAGTTCGATCAACGGACCGTTCGATCCGATCCGGATTCCGCCGGATGCGGTCAAAGTCGACGGCGAAGTCGAACTGGCCGCCGTCATCGGGCGCTGCGCCTGCCGCGTTTCAGCGGGAACCGCGCTGGAATATGTGGCCGGATACACGGTGCTCAACGATGTTACCGATCGCGCGGCGCAACGCGGCGACGGCCAATGGTTCCGCGGCAAAAGCGCCGACACATTTTGTCCCATCGGCCCCTTTCTGGTAACGCCGGACGAAATCGACAGCGCCGGGCGCCGTCTGTTCTCCCGTCTGAACGGCGAGATACTGCAGGACGGCAAAACATCGCAAATGTTGTTTAAGTTACCTGATATCATTGCGTTTATTTCACACTCGATCACCTTACATCCCGGCGATATCGTCTCCACCGGCACGCCGGCAGGCGTGGGATCGGCACGACAACCGCCGCTCTATCTCAAGCATGGCGACACATTGGAGACCATCGTCGAAGGTATAGGCCACCAAACGTGCCGGGTGGAATAAGAAGAAGAACGAATTCGGAAAACAAGCAACCGGCCCGCCTGTACGCGACACATACAGGCTGTTTCGTCGTAACTGTTCAGGTAGCCCTGGTAAGTCAGTCATTCCTGGCTGACTTTCCTGAACTGGTTGTCGTGTCAGGCAGGAATGCCCGACTTACTTCGCCCAAAACAGGCCAATCGCCGGGCTAC
>PWZG01000618.1 GCA_003567575.1 PVC group bacterium
GTCCCTGAAATCCTTGTCTTGATCGTTGTCCTGATCTTTGTCGTTCCCCCTATCGTTGTCGAGATCGTTGTTCCGATAGTTTCAAAAAACTGACCTCTGACCTCTGACCTCTGACCTCCGACCTCTTGCCCGGATCACCCAACGCCATCGCGTCACTTTTTCTTGTTTTTTTACGCAAACATGCTCGAATAAGGCACTAACACCATGCGCGTTGCGACGTTCAACGTTAACTCCATCCGAACCCGCTTGCCGATCGTGATGGATTGGCTGAAGCGGCATCGACCGGATGTATTCTGTCTTCAGGAGACCAAGACGCCGGACGAAAATTTTCCCGTGGAACCGTTTCTCCAGGCGGGTTACCAAGTGTTGTTTCGCGGCCGAAAAGGCGGTAACGGGGTGGCGCTGTTATCGTTGCAACCGGCGGAAATGGTCGGTTCCGATTTCGATGATGGTGGAATGCCAGATCCGGCGCGGCTGTTGGCGGCACGTGTCGGCGACACGTTGATTGTCAATGTCTATGTGCCGCAGGGACGCGATATCGATCATCCCATGTTTGCTTACAAACTGGAATGGCTTGGCCGTCTGCGTCGCTGGTTCGAAGGTCATGCCGCTCCAAATCAGCCCGTCCTGTTGCTTGGCGACATGAACGTGGCGCCGCAACCCATTGATTTGCATCATCCCGAAAGGCATCAGCGACATGTCTGTTTCCATCCCGACATACGCGAAGCGTATGCACGGGTCGTCGAATGGGGCTTTACCGATTTATATCGTCGCCGTCATCCCGAACCGGGAGGTTACACATTCTTTGATTACCGTACGCGTGACGCCATCAACCGTGGCCTGGGATGGCGGGTAGACCATATCCTGGCCACCGAATCAATGGCTGTCCGTTGTCGCGATTGCCGGGTCGATTTGGAACCCAGACGCGCGGAGCGTCCATCCGATCATACCGTGGTGGTCGCCGATTTCGACGGTGTCCAGCGCACATAATAACCGCACGGCAATTGACGGCGCAGATTGTCGGCGCTTAGCAACATGGAGCCGCTTTGCAGATTGCCGCCTGCCGTGGCGACGAAATCGGCCATTAGATTGCGCATCAATGCCGGCGAAAAACCGGTGGAATGACAGGTGAACAAAACAAATCTGGGTTGGTCGGAAAGTAACGGCGCCAAACGTTCCAGCAACGGCGTCAGGTGCTGTTCCAGTATCCAGCGTTCACCGGCGGGGCCTTTGCCGTAACTTGGCGGATCGAGGATGATGCCTTCGTAACGTCGATGGCGGCGGATTTCGCGTGCCGTGAATTTCATGACATCGTCTTTAATCCAGCGAATCGGGTGTTTGTCCAGTCCCGAAGCGGTCGCGTTACGGCGTGCCCAGGCAACGGTATCGGCGACCGCATCGACATGACACAAGCGGGCGCCGCTACGCGCCGCGGCCAGCGTCATGGCGCCGGTATAGGCAAATAAATGCAGTATGCGCGGCGGCTCTTCGCCCTGAGCCCCGCTCAACCGTTGCGTTAACCATGGCCAGTGCGCTGCATGTTCGGGAAATAAACCCAGATGCCCGAAACCGGTGGGCTTGATCGTCAGGCGCAGCCCTTGCCAGGTAATAGGCCATTGCGAAGGTAAAGACCGCCGTATCGTCCAGCGACCTTCGCCGCCGCGTCCACGCTCGTGAACCGCATCCGCCGTTTCCCAAAGGTCCGGAAGTTCCCGTCGCCAGTAGGCTGTCGGACACGGCCTGATAAGGCGGTGGGGACCGAACTGTTCCAGCCGACAACCATCGCCCGAATCAAGAAAACGATAATCTTCGCTGCCGTGAATTGTCAAATCTTCGCTCACGGTCTTCTTAATGACAGGAAATTGACGTGTTGACGGCATGGTTATCGCTTGCCTCTTACCGTTTAGCGCCTGGTTTCTTCGGGTGGCGTGTAAGGTTTGTACCGGTTACGATGGTCGGGGTGTTCGGCGACCGTGGCCATGGCTTGCGTATTCAGGCGCAGTCCCAGGAAAGCGGCAACCTGACGGGCAACAAGCACCGGATAGGCCAGCGTCTCGTCGTAGTCGCAGTAGCAGATTGCCAATTGTCGCGGTCCGTCAAGCAGGCGCCGGATCCGTTGCAAGTGGCGCTCACAATGATAGCGCATCATTTCCGGCGGTATTTGTTCGTCATCGTTGTCTTGCGTTGTTTTGGCCAGCGAGGCGAGCACTTCATCCATGTCGCGCAGCATGAAAACGATCCGGTATTCATGACTTGCAGGCAGCCTGAAAAGCAGGGTTGGCGAGACGACGCATGCCTTGCCCTCCGCCGCCGAAAGCCAGCGTGCATCGACGGGCGTTACCTGAGCGGTATTCTGCGCGGAAGACGTGCGCAAATCCACCGTTTCCGTAGGCGCATCGTCATCCGTAAGGACCGGCATTCCGCCCGCTGCCAGCATTTGCAATAATAATGTTTTCCCCGAGCACGGGAGACCTGATATAAGCGTGATCATGGGTGTAACCCCCAAAGTTTGGCATAATGGCGTAACGGAGTCTGTTGGTAAAGTCTGATGATCGGCCTGAAAAAAAATGTTTCCGTTGAAGGCGGCATCTTTTCGAAATTACGTAATCGTAGAACCGGCGGCATGGCAAGGACATAGAGCACGACGATCCAGACCGTCAGGAGACTGATATTTCGCAGATAGTGCAAGCGTCGGCGGCGTACCAGCGAATTGATAATCTTTTGCGCGCCGGCATGGTTCGCTTTCCATACGGTTAACAGGTGGTTGGCCAGATTGCCGGCTTTTTGCCATTGTTTGGCGGCCAGCGCCTGTTCGGCCGTCTTGATCAGGCGGTCGACTGTCTGGTAAGCCTCCTTCGCGCGGTTCATGAGTTCGGTGGCCGGTGTCGGTTCGGCTGTAATGAGGGCTACTTCGCGGCATAACCGCATACAGTGATGGTAGTCCTGGTTGCGAAACGCGGTTTCAGCTTCCTCTTGCCAACTTTGGATACGGTTTTCTTCCTCGGCCAACGCATGTTCCAGGCGGTCGATGGCGGCGCCGCAGTAGGCCAGGAGTCCGGCCGGATTATCGGGCGCCGCCCCGTCCGGGTCCGGGATCGGAGTTCCCGGCGCGGTAGCCTTGCGCAACTTGGGTACGGTATCGGCCATGGAAGCGATGGATTGTTGTTGATCGCGTAAGGCGGTCATGATGGCGCGGCAGGAAGCGAGTTTTTTCTGATCCATAAATGCCCGCGCGGTTTGCAGGCGCTGGTAGAGTTTCGAGATATGTCGGTCGGCCAGTTTTTCGGGTAGACGCGCACGTAAATCGCCATAGGTATCGCTGGTGTCGATGATATCGTATTCGTTAAGTAATTCTCGGGTTCGTTCGTAGTCTTCTTCAGCGGTTGCGGTGGCGATGGCCCGTCGTAATTCGTCCTTGCGCTGTACCGCCCAGACGGCGCCCTGGCGTAATTCCGCGATCTGTTGGTACGTGGCTTCGCTGACGGCGCCCTTGGCATGCAACGTGTCAATCAGACGCGCGCGTTCCAACAGGCGTTCGAATTGTTTTTGGCGTCGTAATTCGCGCAGTAAGTCCAGTAATCCGTCCGCGTCTTCAAGTGCGCGCTGGTCGGCGTTACATGACGGGCAGGCGCGCATGCCGAAACGCATCGACGTCTCGCAACACGGACACAAAACCAGACCATCCCATCCGCATTCTTCACAATACCGTTCACCCAGTGAATTGAGGGTATGACACCATTTGCATACCCAGCCGTCACGACCGGGAACCGGTTGTGTCTCGGAAGCGAGCGCCTCCTGCAACGCGGTCATGAAGGCATTGATCGATGGCCATCGTTTTTCGCGGTCCTTTTCCAGGGCACGCAACAGCGGTTCACGCAATGCTTCCGGCACCCGGTGGTCACGATAAAAACGTGGGTTCTCACCCGTCAGACAGAAATAAACTATGCCGCCCAAAGCGTATACGTCGGCGCGATGATCGGTGTTTGTCGCGTCATCCTCCTGTTCCGGGGCGCCGTATCCGAGCGATAACAGTTTGTCGCCCGTGATCGTCAACCGATCATCGGCGTCAAGCGCCAGGGCGGCCAGACCAAAGTCGACGACACGCGGTTCGCCGTGTTCGTCAAGCAACACGTTGGACGGTTTAAGATCGCGATGAATCACGCCGCGCTGGTGCGCGTGGGAGACGGCGCCGCCGATCTTGGCAGTCAGGGCCAGGGTTTGCGACTGACTCAAGGCGCCGTGCCGATGCACCAGTGTCTCAAGGCTGAATGACGGGGCCGGTTCGTCCGGGGCAACAGAAGGTTCCGGGCCCGCAACGTATTCCATGGCGATGTATGGTCCGTCGGCATCTTCCGAGACGGCATAAATGCGGCAGATATGAATGTGGTTTAACGCCGCCATGGCGCGCGCTTCACGCAAAAACCGCGCCCGCATTGTGTTACGTAATTCGCCGCCGACGGCAAGCCGTTTGATGGCAATGAACCGGCTGAGTGTCGGATCGAACGCCAAGTAAACAATGCCCATACCGCCGCGGGCAATTTCATGACGTATTTCCCATCCGCTCGGCCCGCCGTTTGCCGGGTCGCGATGCATAGATCCTCCGTCGCCGTCGGGAATCTCATCACCGGCATTGATGCGCACCGTGGCCGCGTGGCGTCCTTGCGGATGGTTCGATGACGTCATTTCCTGTTTGGCGCCTGAGAATCTGTTTCGTACGCCTGTTTTTGTTGTGCCTGAACCATGAGTTTTTCGATCAGTCCCGGTATCTGGTCGGGTGTAATATGTCCGTAAACTTCGTCTTCGACCATGATGACGGGGGCGAGTCCGCACGTCCCCAGACAGCGGGAGGGTTCCAGCGAAAACATTCCGTCAGTCGTGGTTTCGCCGAATTCGATTCCCAGTTCTTCCTTGAATCTTTCGGCTACCCGTTCGCTGCCTTTGACGTAACACGCGGTTCCCATACAGATGCGTATGATAAGCTTGCCGCGCGGTGTCAGTCGGAAATAATGATAAAACGACGCCACCCCGGCGACTTTGGCGTGCGGTAACTGGAGTAACTGCGCGACCGCATCCAATTGCATTTCGCCCAGATAGCCGCAATGATGCTGTACCTTATGCAGAACGGATATCAATTGACTTTCAGGATGGGGTTGGCGTGCGCATTGTTCGATAAACTCGACAACTTGCGCCGGGAGTTGTTCAATCGCTGCCTGCCGTACCTGTGGCCAATTATCCGTGGTGTTCGTTTGGGTCATCGGATACCTCGCGGAAGTTTTGCTTGATAGTGTGTGTGTAAAAGGCGATGCGCCTTATCGCTGCCCGGTTTACCGAGGAAATCGCGGTAAAGCTCTTTAATCGCCGGATTTTCGTGAGAACGCCGGTATTTCCGTTTGCCTTCGACGTTGTAAAGCGCGCCGGCCCTTAACGCCAGCAGACGCGGATCGAGAATACGGAATTTACCCTCCGGGTAAGGTTGGCCGCCGCCGCCGATGCAACCGCCAGGACAGGCCATGACCTCAATGACATGAAATGGTTTTACTTGGGCCTTGACTTTATCGAGCAGTGTTTTCGCGTTGACCAAGCCGTTGGCCACACCCAGACTCAGCGTACGGTCGCCGATTGCCAGGTCGGCTTCACGCAAGCCCTCGACAGCCCGCACCTCGGTAAACTCCAGCCGTTCGGCGGGTTTGCCAGTCAGCCATTCCGCCGCGGTTCGCAGCGTGGCTTCCATCACGCCGCCCGTGGTCCCGAAAATGTCGCCGGCGCCGGTGGCGATACCCAGCGGCGCGTCGAACTCGGATTCGGATAGCGATGCAAAGTCAATTCCGTAGCATTGTATCATCCAAATCAGTTCGCGTGTCGTTAATACCGCGTCCGTATAAGGGACGCCGCTTTCCATGCGCAGTTCAGGTCGGTCCATCTCGTATTTTTTGGCAACGCAGGGCATGATGGCGACCATGTAAATGTTGGCCGGATCAATACCCGCTTTTTCCGCATAATATGTTTTTGTCAAAACCGACAGCATGGACATCGGGGAACGGCAGGTCGATGCGTGGGGTATCAATTCCGGATAGAATTTCTCAAGGAAATTGACCCAACCCGGCGAACACGAGGTCAGCATCGGCAGGACGCCTTCGCCGTTCAGCCGCCGCGTGAATTCGGTGGCCTCTTCCATGATCGTCAGATCGGCGCCGATATCCGTGTCGAATATCGCGTCGAATCCCAGCCGCCGCAAGGCGGAAACCATGCGTCCGGTACAGGGCGTGCCGGGATCGAATCCGAAGCCTTCGCCGATCGCGGCGCGAATCGATGGCGCGGTTTGCACCACCACATGCTTCGATGGATCGGCCAGCGCCTGCCACACGTTTTCCGTGTGAGGTTTCTCCAGAAACGCGGCGGTGGGGCAGGCATTGATACATTGTCCGCACTGGATACATACGGAATCGTCCATGTTACGGCCGTGAGCCGGCATGACGTGGGTGGTGAACCCGCGACCGTGCTGACTTAAATTGGATACGCCTTGCACTTCGGCGCATACCCGCACGCAACGGCCGCAAAGGATGCATTTTTCCTGATCGCGAATTACCGATAAACTTCGCGTATCGACCGGAAACCGTTTGCGTTCGCCCTCGAACAAGCGTTCGCGTATCCCGAGCGTATAGGCCATGTTCTGTAATTCGCAACGTCCGTCACGCTCGCATAACTGGCATTCACGAGGGTGATTATCGAGCAGAAGCTCCACGATGTCGCGGCGCGCGCGGCGAATCTCTTCCGAGGTGGTCTGCACGACCATGCCCTCCCAGACCGCGACACTGCATGATGCCATGAAAAAGTCCATACCTTCGACTTCGACGATGCAGACGCGACAGGAACCCTGCAGACTTAGCTCGGGATGATAACATAATCGCGGAATACGGATGCCGATGGTTTCGGCCGCCTCCATGATCGTGGTTCCCTTCGGGACCTGGATTTGTTTTCCGTCGATTGACAGCCCGATTTGTTCTTGTTTTGCCATCTTTGTCATCCTCGTTTCACCGCATCGAAACGGCATACCTCGTAACAACGCCCGCATTTAATGCAGCGGTTCTGGTCGATCACGTGCGTTTTCCGACGTTCGCCGCCGATACATGTTACCGGACAGTTGCGCGCGCAAACCGTGCAGCCGACGCATTTATCCGGATCGATTTCATACCGAATCAGTGTTTTACACGCGTGTGCCGGACAGGTTTTGTCTTTGATGTGCGCCAGGTATTCGGAACGGAATTCGCGTATGGTGCTGAGCACCGGATTGGATGCCGCCCGGCCCAGCCCGCAGAGCGAGCTGCGCTTCATCAATAGGGCCAGCCGTTCCAGTTTGTCCAAATCGTCCATGTTGCCTTTACCGGTCGTGATCCTCTCGAGAATTTCCACGATACGCGTTGTGCCCTCGCGACAAGGCGTGCATTTACCGCATGATTCGTCCTGGGAAAAATTCATGAAAAATTTGGCGACATCAACCATGCAACTGTCTTCGTCAAGCACGATCATGCCGCCGCTGCCCATGATCGACCCCTTGGCCGCAAGACTGCCGAAATCGATGGGTGTGTCGAGGGCGGAGGCCGGAAGACAACCTCCCGCCGGACCGCCGGTTTGGATCGCTTTGATTTTCTTGCCATCCGGGATGCCGCCGCCGATATCGTAAATTACCTGACGCAGCGTGCTGCCCATCGGGACTTCGATCAATCCGGTATGTTCCACCTTGCCGGCTAATGCGAAAACCTTGGTGCCGCCACTGTCTTTGCTGCCGATGCGTCCGAACCATTCGCCGCCGTACGCGATGATCGCCGGGATATTGGCAAACGTCTCGACATTGTTGATCACGGTCGGCTTACCCCAGAGACCGCTGGTGGTCGGATACGGAGGTCGAATCCGCGGCTGACCGCGCGCCCCCTCGAGCGATTGGATTAACGCGGTCTCTTCGCCGCAAACAAACGCGCCGGCGCCCAAACGGATTTCCAAATCGAAACCATGGCCCGAACCGAGGATGTTATCCCCCAGCAAACCGGATTGACGACAAGCGTCAATCGCCAGTTGCAATCGACGGATGGCCAGCGGATACTCGGCTCGGACATAAAAAAATCCCTGTCTGGCGCCGATCGTGACGCCGCCGATGATCATGCCCTCGATCACACTGAACGGATCGGATTCCAGCATGCTGCGGTCCATGAAGGCGCCGGGATCGCCCTCGTCAGCGTTACAAATGATGTATTTTTCGTCGGATTCCACCTGCTGACAGTATTGCCATTTTTGCGAGGTCGGGAATCCGCCGCCACCCCGGCCACGCAGTTTGGCTGTCGTCAGTTCGCCAAATAGCCACCGCGGATCGTTCTTTGTCAATACATTGGCCAGCGACTCGAACCCCGCATACTCGAGGTATTCGTCCAGACTCTCCGGATCAACGATGCCGGCATTGCGCAATGCGACGCGGGTTTGCTGACTGAAAAAAGCCAACCGCCCGTAAATTTCGAAGAATCGTTTCCCGACAACGGATTCCTCTACCTTCAACTCCTTGACGATGTTCTGGCCAACGATCGCTTCGCGAACGATGCGTCGGACATCTTCCGCCTTATCAATCCGGTAAAGCGTTGACGGCGGGCTTACAAGAAGACGCGCGCCGGTGCCCTGGGTTTGCTGGCTGCAAATACCAAAGCAATTGGCATCAAGTACGCGGACCTGGGATTCGTCTTTGCCTGCCGCCAGTAATTCTTCATGAAGTAGTTTTCGTGGATCGAACCGTAACTTGCGTCCGCAATGTCGGCCATCGCAAAGAAGCAGTTCCACCGGCGCCGTCGCGATCGGCGCATCGCCGAGAGAATGCGAGTCCACCGGTTCGCCGTGCAGAATGTGCGACGTGAAAATACTATGAACGGCTTTACGATCGACTTTCTGATACTGTACCGGTCGCTGGTCGCCGATCATGACGCTGATAACCGGTTCGCGACTGCAACGTCCGGTGCAGCCGGTACGCCGCATACGAATATCATCGCGGTCGGCGGCTTCAATATGTTTTGTAAATTCGTCGAACACCTCCTGAGAACCGGCTGCATGCTCGCAGGTCGCCGAGCCGACCTGAATTTCGATGGTGGTCCCGGCTCGTCGTTCGGCAATACGGTTGCGTGCCTCGCCAACCAGTACCCGGTAGCGTTCTTCGATAGACTGCGGTTTATTCATGTAAACACTCCGTAGACATGATGATCCATTGTCGTTGCTGTGCATTTCGCGTGAAAAAACAAACCCCATCTTAACGTATAGGGGGCCTGGAGGCAAGTTTTTTAGTAACTGTTCAGGTAGCCCCGCGATTGGCCTGTTTTGGGCGAAGGTTGTCAGGCATTCCTGTCTGACACGACTTGCTTCCTTGGTGTAAGCGACTACGTGTAAGCGACTAATGGCTTCGCCAACCCTCACCCCGGCCCTCTCCCAGAGGGAGAGGGAGATCACGCGAGTGAACGGCTAACGGTTTTCTTGTTTTTCATGCCGGTTTCGTGAGTTTAAGCGACTAAGCGTGGGGACTAAGTGCTCTGTCTCATAATTATGGTGACGTATTTGATGATGCATGAGATCCCTCGACTTCGCTCGGGATGACACTTTCGCTCATGTCATTTCGAGCGAAGTCGAGAAATCTCTGTCCCAGCAAGAATGCGTCGACGTATTTGAGTTAACGAGCACTTAGTTCCACACGTCGTCGACTCGCTTAGTCGATGGCTTCGCATCGCATGACGACACCTTGAAAGACGGTAAGCGTTCACGGTTCAAGGTTCACGGTTCACGGTTGAAGAAAAGCGGCATATGACAATTTAATTGAGCATTTGAAGACATCAAAAGTGGTGGCAACCTTGGCCGGAAACAAACAAA
>PWZG01000263.1 GCA_003567575.1 PVC group bacterium
CTGGCGGGGTTGTCGCCACGCAGCATGGGCTCGGTTCCGGCATCGTTCAGTCCGAACCAGCAATATTCGACGAGGTTTTGCTGCGAGCTGATGGTGAGGTGGTCGTTGAAGTTTTGAAAGGCGAGACCGCGAATGACATTGCCGTTCTGCGTCGAGGTTTCACCCAGAACCAGGCCTTTCTCAGCACCTGTGAGGCTATGGCCGTGCAGGACGATCTTCGGGCCGGCCGTCCGCCCGTCGGGCTGGGTCGTTCCATCGATGGTGATTCCGCCATTCAACTGGCGCAGCGTCGCGCCGCCGCCTCCCGGCGCCAGCCTTTCGAAGACAATCTTCCACACCTCCAGGGCATCGTCATAGCTCGGGCAGGTCGTGGGAATGTCGAACTCGATCAGGACCGGCTTGGCGGCATTACGGGCATTGAGCACGGCCTGGCGCAATGTCAGGACGCCATCGGTCGTGTGATCCAGTCCGCTCGTCACGGTGATGACCGTTTTATAAACCACACTGTCGAGAACCGCCGCCGCGGCGCCGGCCTCCCGCATGGAAAACAGGCCCATGCCCATCACGATGCACAGGCACATACGGAGTCGCTTCGATGCTATCATCTCGTGCCCCTTTCTTTTTGGCAGATGACGTTGTTGAAACCTTGGCTTCGATCCTTCACAAAAAACGCTGTTCTTCATCACGGCCATTGATAAGAAATTGATAAGAAATCGCTTTTCAGGCGGCACGGGCACCCGCCCGCTGGTACCGGCATGAAGGAGCGCATTCACGGAGAGAAAATTAGCAAACTCAGCCGTAGGCGTCAAGTCCGGATTCGAACGCCAGTCAAGGTGCGGGCAAAATAGCCGAGAGGCGCCAAAACGGCCCGACATGACCCCAAGAACCTCGAATAAAACAACCTTTTCGGTCGGCTAAGCCCCATATTCCCCTTCCAAAAGGATGTTGTCGACGCCAAGCGTCGCTTTTCAGTTACGATTTTTTTACCGCAACTTCATTTGCAGCCGTTCATGTCTTATCTTCACTTAAAAAAATCCGGAGCCCGTCTTATTTTTCGCGGTATATGATGACCGGCCCGATCAGACCGCCGGTACCCAGCTCATTGAGGCGATGCCTTTCGGCCAGAATCGTGAACTGATTATCGCCTTCCTTTAAGGCCTCCGTCACATCGAACTTACCAGCACGGCAGTATCCGTCAAACGCCTCACGTTCTTCAGTGTAAGGGACCTGCGTACCGTTGACAAACAGCTTGGCCCGTCCATCAGTCGAGCCGATCCACAGAAACGCTCGTTTACCGTCCGGCAACGCAGCCAGTCGCTGGGTTGTGCGGTAGGCCATCCGCCCGGAACGGTCGGCAGCTTCATCGGTCATCGAGAGATGATGACCGATCGACGACCAGGTATCCCGCACAACGTGCTTGGTTGACCAGTCCGAATCGTCGTACTCTGGCGCCGTCCAAGGAATTGCGTCCTCCTCTGGACCGGGATTAAATTTCCACGCCCATTCGACCATCGGGCGGCCATGGCGTTCGTATTCGCGTTCCATGCGGGAACCGTCCTTGTAGCCCCGGCTATACATGCTGTCGCTCCACAACGGATTGCCGTGACGGCCCTGCACATGACTGTTTCCTCCACCAGCATAGCCATCGCGCGTAAATCGGCCAAGAACCCCATACTTACGCTGCATCCGGCGGACCCCGTGCCGCCAGGTCTCGTAATCGGCTTCAAGGTCGGCCACTCGTCCCGCCGCCCAGTCGTTGCGCATTTTCATGTACCACTCGAACAGGCCGAAAGACTCGTCAATCAGCAATGTCCGGCGATATTCGTCGGCGGTTTGAGCAATCGCCAGCGCCTCGTCAATATCCGCGAGGGCAGCCTCCATGACTTCGGGCGTGAAGATTTTCAAGTAACCGAATGGGCTGCCGGCGTATTCGCGTGCATCGAGGTAGGCTTGATCGATGCGGTTCCAATAACGCGCCATCGGTTCGGCGGCCGCGCCATAGAAATTCGTCCACATATCCTCAAGAATTTCTTCCGGCGACTCTTCGGGATCGAAAGCAATACGAATGGCCAGGTAGTAGCCCGGCATCATCGAATCCCAACCATTCATGGTTTCCGGCATCCAATCCTTCAGGTTGTTTTCCACCAACATGGCCACATCAGTACCCCACTTCGTAATAAACGGGCAAGGCGCACTGATTTCGGCCAGATTGATGCCGTACCAGTAAGCGCCCAGATCGGCACCGGTCGCTGACCAGCCCTCGACCATATCGCGCAGCCAGAATTCGTTGGGATGATCCGGCCAGGTCATCGGGTGATGCCGGTTGAAATCGATCGGCGCAATGACAATCTGGAAGTCATCCGGCACTGGATAACGAACCGGCGGATAACTTTTGTTGACGTAGGCATAATCGGCAAAGGTCACTTCCGGATATTTTTCGCGTACCTGTTCCGCGACTCGGCCAATCAGTAGCATGCAACGATCGGTAACCGACCAGCGGCCGGCAGCCGGTTCCCAGACGCGTGGCTCAGGATCGTGCTCACGCTCGAACGGATCATCGGTGGGAACCTGACCATCCCGCGGCGTCAACTGATAGGTCGGTCGAAGCCCCAGTTCGCGCATCGGCTCATAGATCGTATCCAACTGCTCAATAATTTGATCGGCGACGTGCCGGGCAACTTCCGGATGCGTTAGACGCCAATACTGACCCCACCATTCGGGATTGGCTTCGCGATCCTCGCTACTGAAAAACCTGTCGAGCGAGCCATCGCCGCGCGACAACCAGATATTGTTACCGTGATTCCCCAACCGGTTACGCCGCCGGAAATCGGCGCCACCTTGCCATTTATTGCGGCTTTCCGTCGCCGGCGCAAGTTTTTCATCCATGGCCGCAACCGCAAGATCCGGCCGTTGCGGAACAACTTCACCGATTTCGGTGGGCATATACCAACGACATCCCAGCCGATGCAGCAACTCGTAGATCGCATAGCTTGTGCCGGCTTCCGATTCGCCGTAAAGACCGATACCGCGACGACGATCGGCAACCACCCGGAATCCAAACAAGCCTGCCTTGGAAATGCCGACCGGCCCAAAAACGGTTTCGGCGGCCGAACCGATATAAATCGGGCTCCTTCCGTCAGCCGGAGATTCGCCTTCGACAATTTCGATCTCGGTCCCGCTCATGGCGCCGAGGTAGTGTGCCAGGTCTTCGACCGAAGCATGCAACAACTTGCGGCGCCCTTCCAGCCGCTGGGCAGCCTCACGCGGCAATGTTTCCGGCAAGTCCAGTTCCGCTTTCCAGTCGGACGGCACCACAATCACCGCGCGCGCTTCACCATCCCGCGCTATCTCAACCTCGTCTGATCTCCAGAACCAACCCCAGGATACCGATGCCCACATCATCAACACGGCTATGCACATACAAACTGATCGATTTTTGATTCCCATAATGATCTCTTTTTTTTATCCGTTCACGATGTTTCGATTGTCGGCGTATCCATCTGCCGCACGCTATACCGTTTAGCAACTGGCCCCACCCATTTCCAACATGACTGTTAAAACGCTAGCATAAGCCCCGACAAAGTCAAGTACGGGAAAATATTCTACATTCCGTTGGCGCCGACGTATTCTTTCATCCTACTTTTTATGTGACTTCCCAAAGATTCACCCCTTCATGCCCGAAGGCGGGCAACAGAACAAATGGATCGTCCGCCTCCCGTAAACGTTTTGCCAGCAAGCCGTGATGCCGGACAATTTCAGTTTTGGCCGCCGGATGATCGATCAGATTCTCGCATTCGAAGGGATCGCGTTCGAGATCGTTGCGCAATTCAAAACCCAACCATTTACACCAGCGTCCCCGATGCGATCGACGGACCGGCGTCATGCCGCACTGTTTGGCCGACCCCATGCGTCCGTGTCCCCCATCGAGGTGCCACTTGCCGATGTATACCGTCTCGTAATCGCGTTCGTTGAATTCGTCGGCCAAAGTACGTTCGGCCGGAGACATGGCCCACTCGATGGCGGGAGCCAGCCGGCTATGCGCATATTCGCCGGTCATCAGCGTGAAGCGAAACGGGACGCACACGGGACAGGTGGCGTTGGCGGTGGTAAAACGAACGCCATCGCGGGCCAAACCGTCCATGTTCGGGGTCCGTGCATCCAGATCGCCATAGCAGCCCAATGCCTGACGGCGCAACTGATCGCTCAATAGGATCAAAATGTTAGGTCGGTTCATGATTTTAATATACGGAACGAAAACACGTCCGCTGCTTTGATTGGCATCCCAAAGGGATGCGGAATGTTGGAATACTGGATATCAGTACCGTCATTTGATTGTTCGTGGCGAACCGGAATCCATGCAGGATGCCGGTTCGCGTTCATCTTACCTAATCAAAAAAATGGTTCCTTGATGCGGGATGGTTTCGTAACAGCCCATATCGACCCGGCCCTTCAGAATACGGGGCAATCCGTCGAGATCGGTTGCATCGATCATCCAATCCTGGTTAAGACCGGTATCGATCGAGGGCGAACCATGCTGCAACCGGTAGTCGCCCGCGGCAATAGTTATTCAAATATGTTTGCAATCAGAAAACACTTTCAGAGGTTTTAGCAAACCGCCACCCTGTTTTTCGATCTGATCGAGTCTCTTGTGCGTTGACGATGTAACCTCGTAGCGAACGAAGCCGGACATGTCGCGGCGTAGCTTTGCGAAGCCGGATCGCCGTCGGTGAGAATGAAATGACAACGATCGGGACGCCGATAAACGGTTCGCACCGCCTATTCTCTCAATTCCGGCCGCGCCCAACGTGCGCGGCGACAGTGCCTTTTCTGTAGCCGGCCACGTTGGGGCCGGCGCTTCCGCGTAACTCGCAATGTTTTTTGGCGGAGTTCACGCGTACGTGCGGACGTCCCGGACGCACGATCCAACGTGCCACAACCCAGGATCCGGCAGGATCCGGGGCGGTCCGGGATGTCCCGCCCTACGCTGGCAAGTACCCCGACACCCGACACCCGTTTCCCCTGTTCTCTAAGACGAGTGGCGCCTCGTGATGTCGCTTCGCTCCATCAGGTTTTTCGGCGATGAAAGAACGGATTACGATTACGGGCGACGATTACGGTGGACGATTTGTGACACTCCTCTCGTAATCCGTAATCGTCGCCCGTAGTCGTCCACCGGTTTTCATGTCTCTCAAACAAGTCGGGCCTCTGAGCAAGGCCCAGTTTTTTCATGGTGTCTGAAACCCCTAATCTTTTGCCCTAATCTTTTGCCTTAATCTTTTGCCTTAATCTCTGCCAGATTAAGGGCGAAAGATTAAGGTGTTTTACATCTTCTCAGAGACGTACCGTCACCCGCACCGGGCAGGCATCGATCCGTTGTTTCGCAGCAGCCGCCGCACCCAGGCCAATGTCCGTGCGGCGTTGCCGCAAGACGGTTTCACGGCGTCTATTCCAGCCCGATCAACTCTTTGAATTCTATCGGTTCGGCGGCGAGCACTATGGCCAGCGGCAGATCGCGGGTTTGTTCGATCAGACGCCGGTAATAGGCCGCGTAATCGGCGGCAGCTTCATCCTTGGCCGGCGCTCGTAAACCCATAAAAATAAGGGCAGCGTCCGATGATGACTCATGGATAATATCAAAGGCGGACCGGCCGTCGTTTTCGATCGTTTCAACCCCTACGGGAATCCGCAACGACTTGACGTAATCATCCAGATTCCGCTTCACTTCCTCGATATTCCGCGGGTCCGAATCGATAATGCGTTTGATGACGATGTCGCCTTCGCGCCATTCTTCGTTTGAATGCAGCAAATACGCCAGGATCAGCATCAAACCGATGTTTTCCCCGCCGCCGCGCCACCACAGGTCGATCCGCCGTTTTGGATCAGCGGCCGGCGGCGTATCATTCTCGAAAACCTGAATCAAGTTGCGTTCCAACAGGTATACCAGTTGAATCACGGCAGCCATCCGATCGATGTTCCGTTCGACATCGGAAACACCCAGCATGATTGTATTGGGGACGATGGGACCGAAACCGTAGCCTTTGACCAAACCCTCGACGCCTTCAAGTACGTCGTCGGACGGGAAGACCTTGACCAACGCATTGATATCGCGTTTAGCAAGATAGTCCGCCATTGAATTTTGCAATTGCAAGGCGCGTTCCGCCGACCAGGTCCGCGTCGGCACCACTGTCGCCAAGGTCAGGCAGGCCGGACCGCGAGCGAGGGCTTGTGCCATATCCACCAGGTAGCCACGCGCTTCCGGCGAACCGCTGAAGGCCAGAATATTCGGCCGCCAACCGCGGGTATCGGGTTTGCGCAGCATCAGGCGCGTAATGGCAAAGCGTGCCGTCAACATCAGCACGCCATAACGCATATCGTTCCATTGGGTTTTCAGTTTACGGCGCTTCATCAACAGGTAAACGGTCGCCGTCATACCCCATGCCAGGAATGTCGCGCCGGGACTGATCATGAACATAACCGCGAAACAACCGCCCGCACCCAGAAACGCGATTTCAGGACGGCTGCGGAAGGCGGGCCGCCAGGACGGACTGCCGATCATGTACTCCAAACCGGCCGAAAGATTTATCAAGCCGTACGATGTCAGAAAAAACATGCTCAACACGGGCGCGATGACATCCAGGTCGCCCAGCGCAACCGCCGTCAAGGCAACGCCGAAGGAAACCATCGTGGCCAGGCGGGGATCGTTCTTCGACCCGTGAGCGCGTCCGATAAAATGCGGTATCACCCGGTCGCGTGCCAGGGCCTGCAATGTTCGCGGCGCGCCCAGTAACGCCCCGAGCGCGCTCGAAAGCGATGCGGCCAAGACACCCGCCAGGATCAGTCCTCCCCAGCGAGCCACCTGACGCATGATCAAGGGTTGCGTCAATAAGACGGTCTCATCACGAACCGCGTAAAACAGCACGAACGGAATGGTCATATAGACCACGTATCCCAGCAGGACCGCCCCCAGAGTGCCTCGCGGCAGCGATTTGGCAGGATCTTTCAGGTCGCCCGACATGGCAATGCCGGCTTCAATCCCGGTAACCGCCGGAAAAAAAACGGCGAATACGATCCAAAACGATTGTTTCATAGGGATATGCTCGGAGACCGTCGCGACAGGTGCGTCGGCGGTGAAGGCCCCTAAAAAAAACGAGAACAATGATGCTCCGATAATCGCCATGATCAGATATTGCGTGCGCAAAGCCCAATCTGCCGACGTCAGCGCCAGAATTGTGAGGACAATCAACGTCACGACGGCAACCAGACGCGCCGGTCCGATGGCAAACGGCAATGCTTCCGTTACCGCGCTCAGATCCACCGATCCCGTGAGCGCCTCGGAAAAACCGCTGATATAAAACGCAATCCCGAGAGACTGGGCCAGGAACAACGGCAACCCGATGGCGGCGCCTGCTTCCGGACCCAGCGCGCGGGAAATGATGTAGTAGGCGCCGCCGCCGCCGATTTTCATATTGGTGGCAATCGCCGACAGCGATAATGCGGTAAGAAATGTAATCGCGCAGGCCAGCGTCACCGTCAGCAGCGTCAACGTAAGCCCCAGGCTGCCCAGCACCCAGCCGAAACGCAGATACATTATGACGCCGAATATCGTCAGAATACTGGGCGTGAACACACCCTTGAACGCGCCAAACTGATAGCCCTTCGCAACCGTTGATTGTTTAACCATAAGACCCCGTTTCCACTATATTTGGCAACTTTTGATCGACGAAGCATTATGGAACAATGCAAGCTAAAAAGCGAGATTTCTTTATCATTATCCATGTTCATCAAAATAGAGATTGCAAAGGATGGCGCGATAACGCAAACTCACTCCGTATGACCTCATTGAAAACGAATCTCTCACCGGAACGGACAGATTGGCTAGGCAGTGAGCTGGCGGCATTGTCTCCGGAGCGGTTGGCCGGACCGGTCACGGTAGTCGACCTATCCGCGCCGGATGCGTCGTCGTCCGCCGCCGCCGCCGCCGCCGCACTTGAGCCGGTTCCCTGCCCGCCCGGCGGGCCACCCGCGACGATTGCCGAGCGCTGGGCCTGGGATCGGCGCCGTCAAAGTTTCCAAATTCTGGGCGACCGCCACCACCCCGTCATCGTCGGGGGCGGTCCCGAGGGCGCCATGTACGGCTTTTACCGATGGCTTCAGGATCAAGGCGGTTACCGCTGGTACAACTTGAGCGACGATGAACATCTCGCCGGATTACCGCCGCGCCCCTTGCCCGAAGGCATCGTTACGCCCGCGATCGCCTGGCGCGGTTTTGAGAGCATGCTGTCACGCTGGCACACCCCGTTTTTGCGCCGTCTGATGCAGTGGATGCTGCGCAACGGCTGGAATCTGCTGCTGTTCAATGCCGGCGACTGGGCCGCCCGCGCGGATCGCGCCGACATCGGACGGCTGGCCGAACGTTACGGTATCCGGCTGGCAATCGGTGCGCATGCCGCCGAACACTTTTTGCCGCAAACATTATTCGCCACCCACCCCGAATACTTTGGCCTGCGCAACGGTGTTCGCTGTCGCCGCACCACCACCGTCTATCCCGAAATGCCGGATCGCATCCTCAACCTGCCGGCGCAACCTTGCTACGGGAATCCGGCGACACGTCGTTTTTTGGCCCGACGCATCGCCGATTTCATTGATGCAACACCCGAAATGACCGCCTTTTCGCTCTGGCCGCATGACGGGTCGAACAACTGGTGCGAATGCCCGGATTGCGCTTGTGATACGCCATACCGCCTGATGCATGATCTGGCGCGCGAGATACTGACGCTTACGCGTCGTCCCGTGCCCATAGAATTGCTGGCTTACAGCAATCTACTGACACCACCGGAAGCCGACCTGCCGCCGGAATCCCGTCTTTACACCTTGTTCTGCCCTTACCTGCGTCCCAATCGCCATCGTTTCGACGCTGCGGGGTTTCCGCCCGAACGCCAGGCGTTGGGGCGCGACTGGCCCGCGCCCCAGCCGATCAACCCGGTCGATGATCGTGAGTACGGCCGGCTTTACCAACGCTGGTTGCCACGCCTGACGGCCAGTCGCTCCGGGTTGGGAATTTTCGCCTACTATCAACTGGCCTTCGTTGACCAAACCGGAGGCAGCGACCGGTCGCGCTACCTGTATCACCCGGACCTATCGCTAATAGCCGACGAGCTACGCCGTTTTCAGCGTGACGGCATGGGAGTTTTCTACGACTGTTCCTGGCCCCTTCCTGGATTTTGGCCTGACGCACGCTATGCCGCGGTACTGGGATCTCTGCTATGGAATCCGTCGGCTGATTCCCAGGTTTTGGCCGACACCTATTATCGCGACACTCTGGGTGCATGGGCACCGGCGGTTCAGGCGACATTGCAGCGAATTAATCACGAGCTGAATCAACGGCAACGCCCGCCCCTAAGTACGTCGTCGCAGGCGGAAGCCGCCACAATATTCGGCGCTCTGCCCGGCGCGACGGGCGAACGGTACCGGATCTGGCTTGAATACATCCGCTTGGCCGACCTTGCCTGGCAATCGCGCAAGGCCGGCGACACAGACGCCCTGACCGATGCGGAAAACGCCATCCAAACCTTGTTCGAACGCCACGCTTCCCTCCTGCAACCGCACCTGATGGTGGACTGGATGCTCCGCACTTCTCGAGGTTACGCGGCCAAAGCATCGCCATCTTGTCCCGTCCTGAAATAGATTGACACTTAAGCCAGCTCGGCCACTGAATGAATCGATGGAGTTTACGGCAAAGGTTACGGTATAGTTAGAATCGTTGGAGATTGCGAGGCAGTTTTCGTCGGAGGAAGATGTGTAAGCCTCTCGTCTGTTTCGTTAACTTTGCCGTAAACAACATCGGAACTAACTCCGACGTTAC
>PWZG01000024.1 GCA_003567575.1 PVC group bacterium
AAATTTGAGCCCACGAATGAATACGAACAACAATGATATAACGTTCAAACATTCCGCGTCCAGCAAGGATGCAATTGACGTTAATTTTAAGATTTAGTACCTTAATCCAGCGTATCTACCATAGAAAACAAGAAAACGGTTTATTGCCTACCCAACCGTTCACCCTCTCCCGCTGGGAGAGGGCCGGGGTGAGGGTTGGCGAAGCCATTAGAACTATCTTTAATCCCAAGAGGAACCCGATTATGCCATTATCATCGTTACGCGGGGTCATCATCCTGCTTTGCGGTTTCGCTTTTGTTTCGTCCGGCTGTCTGATATCGACACCGGAAAGGGAGCCGGTCGATCGCGAGCCATCGGTGTCGCCACATCTGGCGCCGGCCCGGGAGCTGTACGAGACCGGGCGCTATGAAGACTCGCTCATGAAGCTGGTTGAAATTGGCCATCGCCATCCCCAGGCGGCTGGTCTTGAAGATTTGCGCTACCAAGTTTTGACGGCGTTAACAGAAAGCCGCGAGCAAAACTTGTTACGCGATTCCGAATTGTCCCGGCGCCGAATCAACCTGGATACTGACCGCCATAAGGTTCTGCCGCAAACGTACGGCATGCGCCGTTATTTCCCCGGCGAGACCGGCTCGTTACGCACGGTAAGCGGGCGTGCCCAGCAAATGCTCGAGCAACCGGTAGTGTTCGATCGCATCGAAAGGATGACGCTGGGTGAATTTCTGTTGCAGATCGCTGCATCGGAAGGCATCAACCTGATAGCCGACAACCGTCTTCTGGAGGACGACCTTGATCCCCGACTGATCACCGTACATGCCGATCAGGGCGTACCGTTGCATGAGATCCTCGACTACGTAGGCCGGAACTTCAATGTAGCGTTCTACGCCGGCGACAACTTGATTTGGGCTACCGAACGGCCGGCGGACGAACCGGATGCGCCGTTGGAAACACGTTTGTATCGTCTGCGCAAAAGCGTCTCGGGGCATGAACTGACTGACGACGGTCTGGGCATCGAACGGGCGATCGGCCGGTTCGTCACGCCACCCGAGGGATTCGCGCGCGACGAATGGTGGTTGTTCGATCGCAAGGCCCATGTCTTGATCGTGCGTAACACCCGCGAAAATCTTGTTCAAGTGGAAAAAATTATCGAACACTTGGATATCTGCCCGCCGCAAGTTTCCATCGAGGCTTTATTCGTCAGTATCGCTGACGAAGACATGCAGGAACTGGGCATCGATTGGATGCTTGAAAGTCCTTTAACGCTAACGCGCAAGACGGTGACCCAGGACGGGCGCGTGATCGACGCGCCGCGCACTCAAGTCGACGAGGGCGCCTCTTTCGCATTTACGCCGTCCATGAGCGAGACAGGCCAGGGACTGGGACTAACCTATCGCGGTCTGCTTACCGATCCGATGTTCCGGGCCGTGATGCATGCCCTGCAACTCTCCGATAAAGCCCGCACGTTGTCGGCGCCCAAAGTCACCACGGTCAATAACCGCGAAGCCGTGATTCGCGTTGGCGACGATTTCCTGTACTTCGAAACCTACGAGGCCGTCGATGTGAAAACCGGGACCGACAACCAAGGCCATCCAATATATTCGACCTATGTCGTCCCTGAAGGGCCGCCGACACTTCGCGAAATAGGTTATGAACTCACGGTGACTCCGAGTGTGGGCGCCGATTTGGAGTCTATTACCCTGAACCTCAGACCGGTTATTACCGAATTCCGCCGTTACGAAAGTTACGATGTTGCACGCACCGTCACCCGAGAAAATGATGATAAGAAGGAGCCTGTCGAGGATATCGTATCGATCCGACTGCCGATATTCCGCGAAAGCCGGATCGAAACCGAAGTCATCGCCCGTAGCGGCGAAACCGTGGTGATGGGCGGTTTAATCACTCAGCGCGATCAGGCTTACGAGAAAAGGGTGCCGATTATCTCGTCGATCCCGTTGTTGGGTCATCTCTTTCGCAGCGACGGGATCATGGAAGAGAAACAGAATCTGTTGATTTTTGTCACAGCCAAACTGATTTCACAGCGGGGGAAAGACTTGCTGCCGATGCAGGATATCGGACTTTCCACCGAAGAATCGATACGCCGCGAATTTTTCCCGGTCAGCGTTCAAATGAACGCCGACAGCCCATCACAACGCCCGTCGCCGCCACAATTCCAGCAGCCTCCCGAAAACATTGATTTCGAATGACGGACATTATAAAACGCGCCATTTAATCATGACAACCCATCGCACAATAGTCGGTCTGGATATCGGCAGCGACACGGTCAAGGCGGCACGCGTGGTGCGGCATGGTCGCCGTTGGAAGGCCGTGCAAACGGAAATGTTGCGTTTGCCGGCCGATTCCCGTGGAGCGCCGGCGCCCATGGTGGCGCGCTGGTTACAGACGAATGGTTTGGCGAAACACCCCGTGGCGCTGAGTTTGTCCGGGCATTCGGTCATGTTCCAGAACATCACGCTACGCGATGAAGACCCGCGCAACATTGAGCAAGCGGCGTCTGTCGAGGTGGCGCGTTTCCAGGAGATGTCAGCGGAGGCGACCACCCATTCCGTGCTTGAAATAAAAACGGGCGAACGGAAACGGCGTCTGTTGCTTGTCATGTCGCGTGCCGCCATGCTCGAAACATTGCTGCAATCGTACCGCGACCAGGAACTGAACGTAATCGGGATGGTGCCGACAACGACCGCGATTTTCAATTTTTCGGCGCCGTTGCTCGAGAACCGTTCGGAACCATATATTTTGGCGGATATCGGACCGGCACGCACTGATCTTGGGATAGGGCTGGGAAATTCCCTGCTTTTCGGCCGGTCCCTGGCCGGTTTCCGAGGGCCGACCGGCAACAACGCGCCGGCGGCCGTTTTCGAGCGTGCGGTCGAGTCCTGGATCAAGGATCTGCAATCCGCACTGTCGATGTACGGTAATTTGTATCCGCAAGCGGAACATAAACCAAGGTCCATGGTTCTCAGCGGCGACGCCTGTGACACGCCCGCTTTCATTGACGCGGTAGCCCAGCGAACGGATTTAGAGATCATTGACCTTGGGGAACGGATAACATCCGCCTACCCCAAGAAATCGCAACGGTTTGCCGCGGCAACCGGGGCGGCGATTTCCCTGTTTCCCGGGGCGTCGACCACGGTCAATTTATTGCCCGAGGCGGCGCGCGAAGAATTGCTGTTGAAATCGCAAAAACGGTACTGGGCGGCCGCCGGCGTGACCGGGGTCCTCATTTTTGCGATCTTGATGGTGGGCGCCTATCGCAACGCGCAACGCGCGCAGCGGCATCTCGAACGGGAACGTGAAATCGCACGCCGTATCGATGATTTGGCGCGCCAGATCGAGTCGCAGAAACGGCACGGAGAATTGTTTTTTTCGATGACGGCGCCCCTGACGAAACTGATATGGAATGGAACGATCGCACAGGATTTGATCGTAGAGATAGCCAACAACCTAGCACCCGAAGATGTCATTACCATGATCGGCGACGAAACCTTTTACTTCCAGACGTCGTCTCACGGTCAATCGTCGTCGGGGCGGCGGCGCACAACGTCCGAAGGCCAAGGATCCAGACGCGGCGCCGGTTTGTACGGTCGTCCCGGCGGCCGGGATGCTCCCAAGACTGAAAGCGCCGGAATCGATAATCATTCGGCCATTGACCGGGTTATTATCGAGGGGTTTACCCCGCATCTGGATTTATCGACCGTCAGCGCGTTGATTGCGCGTCTGCGGGAAGCGCCGTTTGTAAACGAGCGTACCGACATGTTGGCGGACGATAAACTGGTCGAGGACCATGTCTGGACCAACATGCCGGCGGCAAGCGAGATGCGGCGGTTTGTGATTGATGTGTACCTGAATGTACCGGAGACGGACACGTTATGAAACTAACGGAACGGCAACAACTCTTGGCCATCATCGTCGGCGCGCTCATTGCGTTGTTGTCGTTATGGTATTTTGTGCTGGCGCCGCAATACCAGGAACGTGACCGTCTTGAAAACGAAATCAATGAAATTGCCCGCTCGTTAAGAACACGCAATATGCTTCATCAGGAAGCGCCGTTACGCAATGAATTACTCGAACAACAACGTCGTATCCGCGGGTTATCGGAACAATGGCAGGAAACGGCGGATCGGTTGGCCGGTTTTCCCGATCATCATAATCTTGGGCGCGAGGATGTTGGCCGGATCGACTTCAAAGCGGCGCTGTTCGCCGTGCGGGAGCGACTGCGCACCAAGGCGAATGAAATCGATATTCCGCTGCCCGAAGCCTTGGGAATGGCGGACATCGTAACCACGGAAGAAGATACACGAACCCTGATGTTGCAATTGCGCGCGGCGGAACGGCTGGCGGACTTGGCGCTGGACTTGCGAATTGCCGAAATTCAACATATCGAACCGATGACGCCGATCAAACACTCCATCACGGCGGACGGCGCGCCATACCTGGAAGAGTATCCGGTGCGCATGGTTTTCCACGGTTCGATGCAAAACATGCATTCCCTTTTCCAGGCAATCCTGACCCACGACCATGTGTTTGGATTCCGGAACTTCCGTATCGACCGCAAACCGGTCGCCACCCAAACCGATCATTTGGAAATCGATCTCGTGCTCAGCTCCTTGTTTTTCACTCGGGATGCCGACCAATTTACCGACATTTCCGAACCTAAACCTTTAAAACGTATTCCCTGGTAACAAACGTTATGGACCGAATCTGGACATGGATTGCCCGCGCCAACGCGCGACTGGTGTTGATCGGCGCCCTGCTGGGCCTGATCGCCGTCGGCGGCTGGCAGGCATGGCGCGAAATCAACCCCGAAACACCGATATTGCCGCAAGCCCCGACGCATTTCGACAACGGAGCGCCTTCGCGACTGCCGTTACTTGACTTTATTGCCGCACGCCAAACACAGCCATTGCCTTTGGCGTCCGACCCGTTCGAAACCACCACTAGATTTTTGGTGGCAACCCCACCCGTTGAAACCACGCCGGAACCGGAGCCCGAGCCAGTGCCTGAACCGCAACCGGAACCCACACCGGAGCCCAAGCCCACGCCGGAACCCGAGCCAGTGCCTGAACCCGAACCGGAACCGAAACCCGAGCCTCGACCGCGGCCAAGACCAAGGCCGGACCCTGAACCGGAACCGGAACCCGAACCGGTGATTCGAACCATGCGATTGAGTTACAACGGTATGTTTGTCCGTCCCGACGGCATCGCGAAAGCCTGGATTGAAAACAGCGAAACCGGAACACGCCATTTTTACGGAGTCGGCGATGATATCGACGGCATCCGGATCGTCGATATCTCGGGGGATACCCTATCCGTCGGGATTGCTGACGAAACAATCGTGACCCTGTCACGGGGCGTGGACGGCGCCGCCGAATTCGAAGCCGAAGGCGAGGGCGAGAATGCCGGTCCCTGGCGATACCGGGCGCCGGAGCCGGACGACGACACACCCGCGAAGATGCCAACCATTCATGACTGACCAACCGACAACCCAGAAAGAGGAAAGATTCGCGACCGACTTTCGTTTTCATGACGATGGTTTGATGAACGAACTGGGCCAGGTACTGGTCGAGCGGAATATGTTGACGCGCGAACAACTGCACGACGCGGACACCCGGCGCATGTTGTCCGGGCAAACCCTGGATAAATTGCTTCAACGCGAGCAACTGGTATCCGAAACCGACTTGTCGACCATCCTCTCGGAACTATCCGGTATCCCCTTCCGGCCGATCGCCGAATTCGATATCGAACAGGATGCGATCACCATGATTCCACCTCGTCTGGCGCTGCGTTACAATTGCATGCCGATTCGTTTCAAAGACGATATTCTGCTGATCGCCGTAAGCCACGTGCCCGATCACGCCATGGTCGACAGTCTGCGGCTGCTGCTCAGCTGCTCGCTCGGCTGGGTATTATGCGCCGAAATCGATATCTCCAAGTCGATTAAACATTTTTACGGTCTGGGCGTCAACGCCGTCGATACATTGATCCAATCGCGGGAATTGTCGGCCGACGATGTCCAAATCGACGAAACCGATTTATCTACGGTGGAAACCGCCGATCCGGGCGTCTTGCAATTCGTCAACCAGATTATCGCCGAAGCCATCAGTATGGATGCCACGGACATACACATGGAACCCTTCGAGAAGAGCATGCGATTACGCTATCGCATCGACGGCGTTTTACAGGATATCCCGATACCCAAGGGGATTCAAAGTTTGCAGCGCGCGCTGGCTTCTTGCGTCAAAATCATGGCTCAATTGAATATTGCCGAACGCCGCAAACCGCACGACGGCCGCATCAAGGTACGCTTGAAGCATGAGGAGTTCGATTTACGGGTTTCGGTCCTGCCAACCCGGTTCGGGGAAACGGTCAACATGCGGATACTCAACCGCAAATCGATGTTTATCGACCTCGAAGAAATGGGATTGACCCAGGACCAATGGCGGATGTTTCAGTATCTGAGTTCGATTCCGCACGGCATCCTTTTGATTACTGGCCCAACCGGCAGCGGCAAGACAACGACGCTATATGCGTTGTTGTCACGGTTAAATACAAACGAAGTCAAAATCATTACCGCCGAGGATCCGGTCGAGTATCAGATGGAAGGAATCAACCAGATACAGGTAAATCCACAGATCGGCTTGACGTTCGCCGACGTACTGCGTTCGATTCTGCGCCATGACCCGGACATCATTTTGGTAGGCGAAATACGCGACTCGGAAACGGCCGACATGGCCGTTCGCGCCTCGTTGACTGGACACTTGGTTTGCAGTACGCTGCACACCAACGATGCGCCCAGTTCGATTATGCGTTTGGTCGATATGGGCATCGAGCCCTATCTGGTCTCGTCATGCCTTGAAGGAATTGTCGCCCAACGACTGGTCCGTCGTCTGTGTCGTGCCTGCCGCGTTGAAACCCGGCCGGACGAAGTAGTCATCGAAGAAGCCTCTCAGCTCTGGCCCGAGGCGGCGCCGGCGGCAACCTATTACACCACGCATGGGTGTCCGAACTGCAATTTTACGGGATATCGCGGGCGCGTTGCCTTGTTTGAAATAATGATCATGAACGACAAAATCCGCAGTCTGATTGTGCGGCAGAAAGCCAGCAGCGAGATACGGCGGGCCGCGATCGACATGGGATTGGTCACGTTGCGCAAAAGCGGTTTCCGGCAGATCATCGATGGTAATACCACGGTCGAGGAAGTGATGCGCGTTGCCCGAAAATTCCAATTCAACGAATCGTCGATACCGTCGGCGTAATATTCAGCGAAAAAAAATAATTTAAAAAAACTATTAATAACAGTTGCATTATTGGTCAATAGACTATATAGTGTCGTGAACCAAGAGGTCTGGTGGGTTGCCGGACCGAACTTCACGAAAGGAGTACAGTATGGCAAAGGCAGCGGGTAAACCCAAAACGAAGAGCGAGATCATAAGTGCTGTGGCGGAGAAAACGGAACTGACTAAGAAACAGGCAGCGCTTACGATAGAGACGTTGGTGAACATGGCCTACAAGGAAGCCAAGAACGGCTTCACGATCCCGGGTCTCGGCAAGTTGGTGTTGCAGAAGCGCGCGGCGCGTACGGGACGCAATCCGGCGACCGGTGAATCAATCAAGATTCCGGCCAAGCGTGTGGTGAAGTTCCGGGTAGCCAAGGCCGCCAAAGACGCGATCCTGGGCGTAAAAAATAAATAAGCCAAGGCGGCGTTGACGCAACCTATGCGCAACGCCGCCAACCTCTCGCCCCCAACCCCTCTCCCAGAGGGTTGATGGGAGAGAGAAAAACCACGCGACAAACGTGGATTTTTGAAGGAAACCCCGGCACCCATGCCGGGGTTTTTTTTAACCAATCGGCGCCGTTGGTCGCAACTCGCGATATGGCATCGGTGTTTTAAAATTACGGAAAATTAAAAAATTCGGGGTTGACTTTTCGGGGGGTTAGACTATTCTCGTGGTGTTGAAAGGGATTGAGCTGGACCAATTCCTGTGCGGTTCCGCTTGCCGCGGGCGGTCTCGTGAGATACGATGAGCGGTGAACGGTTACGAGTGCCTTTATGCCGTCTGGCTGGCTTGCGTGACAAGTGGCGCTGCTTAGCTGCCAATATGATCTCTTTGGGATTGACTTCGGACGGCACATACGGCACATTACATAGCAGGACGTGAAACATAATGGAACCGCGGGGTAACACAATGAGAAAATCTAATCATTCAAGACGATTATGGCTTGCCGTACCGACGCTGACGTATCTGCTGTTTGCGTGCGGCTGCGAGACCAATGAAGGGGTAACGGACAGCGAGTCCGGGGTGCGTGGCGTGCTCAGCATCGAACCCAGCGCGGCGGTCGTTGACGCGACCGCCGGTCAAAGTGTGACTTTCACTGTCGTCGGGGGGCGTCTGCCATATAACTGGCAAATCAACAATACGGATATAGGAACCCTAACGGCGCACGGGAAGCGGGGCGTTTACAGTGTAAGGGAAGGATCCGGCGCCAACGTGGTTTTGGTAACTGACGCGGGCGGTAATTCCGTAAGCGCCCGGATTGTGCAGGGAGAGATCAGCGAATCGTCGCTGGCAATTTCCCCTGCCGTCGCCAATATGCCGCCTAATCAAGCGACCGAAATTTTTACCGCCTCTGGCGGACAGCCGCCTTATCGATGGTCGCTCTCAGCCTCCCAATTGGGTAGCCTGCGAGCACAGGGTAACAATGCCGTATACAACCGCGGCCCGAACGGCGGATCCCTGTTTGTTCGCGTTACCGACTCTCTCGGACATACAGTCGGGGCGGCATTGACTCAGGAACCGCCGACACCCGAGGAACTCAAAGCCAGCGCGGGTCCGACTACGCTGGATAACGACGGAGACAAGTCGGTTTTGACCGCCACTGGCGGAAGACCTCCATATCAGTGGTCGGTAACGGATGCCGCTCTCGGAAGCATCATCGGTAGTAGCACCAAAAGCAGCACCGTATACATGCGCAATCATAACGGCGATAACGTTGTCGTTTTGCGCGACGCCAACAACACGGTGTTTAACCTGAGAATCGAACAACCTTGACGATTCTTGCCGGGCGCGAAAGCCTATCCGCGCAAGTATCGGGAGCGGACGTATGAAAGGCATAACTGAACGTAATCGTCACGGTCATATGCACATCGGTTTTGTGATCGTTTTTTTTCTGCTGCCTCTCATCGGCCCAAACCGGGCTTGGGCGCAAGGGGCTGTTTCCGGCGTCATCGTCAATGAATCACGATGGAGCAACACCGTGCTAATGCCACCGGGTGACGGATCCGGTGAAGGAACGGTGCATGTCGGCGTCTGGCCCGGAGAGGAAGCAATCGGAACTCCGGCCGCTTCGACAGCCGTGGCATCAACGAACGCATTGCCATTCCAGATGGGGGAGATATTTTCCTATCAAATCGGGCCTTTAGAACAGGGCGATTACGTTCTGGTCGCATGGATTGACGGCAGCAACACGGGCACGCTCGATTTGGGAGAACCGCGCAGCCTCAAGATTCCGGTAACCATCAAAACCAACGAAGTCCGCGACGTCAATGCGCGCGTTATCGACGACACCAATGAGACCGGAATGTCCGATTGGTGGGAAGTTCACTGGTTCGGCGACCTCGAGACCGCGGATCCGGACGGCGACTACGACAACGACGGCCTGACGGATCTCGAAGAATACCAAATCGCCATGAGCGATCCATCCCTGATCGAGCTTTCGCCCGTCAACTGGGACAGTTCCGGAGACGGCATGGATGATTGGTGGAAATGGCAATTTTATGCCGGTGGTCTGGGGTTGCATCCATGTCGCGACGAAGCGCACCTTGATTTCGACG
>PWZG01000539.1 GCA_003567575.1 PVC group bacterium
GCGTAAAAAAACAAGAAAAATGACGCGGAGCCATGGATGGTGTCGGGCAAGAGGTCAGAGGTCGGAGGTCAGAGGTCAGCAAAGAAAAATCTGACTTCTGACTTCTGACTTCTGACCTCTGGGTTGCGGGCGAAGCCCGCCTTAGTGGATTAAGGGCGCAAAACAGCGTTTCTGGTTGGTGTTGTGGATGACAAATGCTTGGATGAAAGCGTTTCCTGATGAATCAATCGCTGGTTTGCTTGAGTTCCCGGAAATAGGCGATCGTTCGTTGCAACCCTGTTTCGAGCGCAATCTCCGGCTCCCAGTTCAGAATCTCTTTCGCTTGGCTGATATCCGGGCGGCGGCGCCGCGGATCGTCACGCGGTAACTGGCAGTGGACGATTTTCGAGTGTGAACCGGTCAACCGGATAATCATCTCGGCCAGTTCAAGAATCGTAAATTCGGCCGGATTGCCCAGGTTAATCGGGCCTGTGACTGTCTCGTCGGTCGCCATCATCCGGATCAAGCCATCGATCAGATCGTCGACGAAACAAAACGACCGGGTTTGCTGGCCGTCACCATAGAGGGTGATATTTTCGCCCCGTAACGCCTGCAGGATGAAATTGCTGACAACGCGGCCGTCGTCGGGATGCATTCTCGGCCCGTAGGTATTGAAGATACGTACAACTTTAATCGGAACACGATGTTGCTTCCAGTAGTCGAAAAAGAGCGTTTCCGCGCATCGTTTGCCTTCGTCGTAACACGAGCGCGGCCCGATCGGATTCACATTGCCCCAATACGATTCGGTTTGCGGATGCACTTCCGGATCGCCATATATCTCGGATGTGGATGCCTGCAGGATTCTGGCTTTGACGCGTTTGGCCAGGCCGAGCATATTAATGGCGCCGTGAACGCTTGTCTTGGTTGTTTGCACCGGATCGAACTGATAATGAACCGGCGACGCCGGACAGGCCAAATTATATATCTGGTCAACCTCGAGGTATACCGGGAAAGTCACATCGTGACGCAACAATTCAAACCGCGGATGCCCCATCAACGCCCGGATATTTCGTTTATCGCCGGTAAAAAAATTATCGAGGCAGATGACCTCATGGTTCATGTTGAGCAACCGTTCACACAGATGGGATCCCAGGAATCCGCTGCCGCCGGTCACTAATATCGTTTGGCTCATTATGTCGGCTCTTTCGTCTGAAACAATTTAAGCCTTGGCTTTGGTTGCCAGTACCGGCTTCCGATTGCGATACCACCACAACATGGTAGGCGTGGCCACGAAAATCGAGGAATAGGTTCCTACGAGCACACCGATGAACAGAGCCAGCGCGAAATCGAAGACGGCGCCGCCGCCGAAGACCAGTAACATCACGATAACCATCAGCGTAGTTAGCGAGGTTAATACCGTACGCGACAGCGTTTGATTGATGCTCAGATTTGCCACCTCAACCAAAGGTTTACCGCGCATGCTGCGTAAATCTTCGCGGATACGGTCGAAAACCACAATGGTATCGTTCACGGAATAGCCGACAATCGTCAACAAGGCGGCAACCGTGGGAAGATTCAATTGCAAACCGAATAATGAATACAATCCCAGCGTCAACAAAACGTCGTGCCCCAGCGCGGCAATGGCGCCGAGCGCAAATCCGAACTCGAAACGCCAGGAAATATACAGAATGATACCCGCCAGCGCCCACAAAATTGCCCAAGCCGCCTTGCGTTTCATCTCATCGCCGATTCTCGGACCCACATCGTCCTCCTGCAACAAGCGCAACCCTGAATCCGGGAACGCTCCCTGCAACGCCTCACGAACCGCGTTACCGGTCCCGGACTGCGAATTGACGTTCAGGTATTGGGCGCGATCCAGTTCCATGCTTTCCTGAAACTGGGGATGAACATCGCCGATATCGGCGGCGACAAGCACCGAGCGAATATCCTCAAGATCCGGCCGTTCTTCAAAACGGAATGTCGAAGACGCGCCACCGGTGAAATCGACGCCGAAAACTTTACTCGGTTCCTGCAATCCGCGAACGGACATGATGCCGATGGTCGCCACAATGACGGCAACCGATACATTAAGGCAAATACGGCGTTTCGACATGAAATCGATTGCCGGTTCACCGAAGAACGAGAACATGCGGATGGACGTCAACCCGCCCTTATTGATCAACAAATCGAAGACCATCCGGGTAAAGACGATGGCCGTGAACATACTGACCAGAATTCCGGCGCAAAGCGTGATGGCAAAACCGCGAATCGGGCCGGTCCCGAACAGGAACAGAATGACGGCCGTCAGAAAGGTGGTGACATTGGCGTCGAAAATGGCAACGAACGCCTTGTCGTAGCCCGGCGAAATCGCCGCGGCAAGCCGCCTGCCGGCCTTCATTTCCTCACGGATACGTTCGAAAATCAGTACGTTCGCGTCAACCGCCATACCGATCGTAAGCAGGATACCGGCGATTCCGGGCAGGGTCAGAACCGGCAGCGCGATACGCGATGCTTCACCCGGCGGTCCTACGAAAATCCCCAAGAATCCCGCCACCAGCACCATCCCCAGCGGCAGCAGCAGGATATCCATGATCAGAGCCAGATTGGCTACCAGTCCGGCCACGGTATAGTAGACCGCCATGAATAATACCACCAGAATACCGCCGATAATGATGGCGGTAATCCCGGCGCGAATCGAATCGGCGCCAAGACTGGGGTCGACAATCCGCCGCTCGATAATCGTTACCGGCGCCGGTAACGTTCCCGCACGCAGTACATTCGCCAGAAACGCGGCTTCTTCCCGATCGAAGCGACCACTGATCACGGCGTTTCCGCCTCTGATCGCCTGTTGGATGATCGGCGCCGAATAAAGTGTGTTGTCAAGAATAATGGCCAGCGCGCGATACTGGTCATGATATGGGTTTTTCGGGCCACCCGGCGCATAATCCGTGGTGAGCCTGGCAAACTGGCGTCGGCCTTCTCCGGTGAATTCCAAGGCGACAATCGGCTGCATATGTTCCTGGAAATCGACTTTGGCGCTTCGCAACGCGTCACCGCTCATTTCATAACGTCGTTTCACGTAATGCGGCCGGTAATACACGGTTTGCCCACGGACTTCGGCGCGTTCGAGCATCATTTCAGCGCCCCGCGGTGCTTGGAAACCTGCAATTCTCTGCTTCGTTTCGGCGTCAAGCGGACGTTCGTCTTCGATGACGTAATACGATTGCGTCATACCGTGTTGTTCGAGTTGACGGATAAGGAAACCTTCCGGCGCCAGACCACGATCGAACAGGCGGCTGACGGTTTGCGCGCTGTCCACATGAACCATGCGGAATTCAAGAAATGCCACGCTCCGGATACTTCGTTCGGCTTCGTCGCGTTGTTCTTCATCGATACCGGGTAATTGGATGACAATCCTGTCGCGACCTTCGGGATAGATTGCCGGTTCGGCAATCCCCAGGCCGTCAATCCGGTTACGAATGACTTCCAGAGCGCGTCCCTGGGCGTCGCGCATCGACTCGCTAACCTCGCGCTGAATGTCGGCCTCGGTGGCATCGGGATCGTCTACGCCAAGCCGTTCACGCACGGATTCCTCGATCGCGGCACGATCGATTTCCGCCACGAACGCCGTGCCGCCCTGCAAATCAAGGCCCAGATTGATCTTCTCTCGCGGCGGCGTCACGAGTACCATCGATGCAGCCAATAAAAGCAGCACCAGCAGCCATTTCCATACGGTATATTTTCCCATTCCGTTTACCTCCTAATTAACGTCACCGGCGTTTTACGACGCCGTCTCTTCTCCAATATTTTCGTCCTTGCTTAACACGCGGGTTACTGCGCCGCGCACGACTTCGACTTTGACATTGTCAGCCACTTTCACCATCAAGGTATTATCCTTGGCATTGGACACCGTTCCCAGTAAACCGCCGCCGAAAACGATGCGGTCGCCGGTCTTGACACTGTTCAACATCGCTTTACGCTCTTTTTCGCGCCGTGCCTGAGGCCGGATCATCATGAAATATAGTAACAGCAGAAAAATCGCCATATAACCGACCATGACCATCGAGCCGCTGCCCTGGCCACCTTCCGCCGGCGCGCCGCCCATTGCCAAGATCGTCCAAGTTAATCCCATCGTATTCATTTTTTCTCCCATCTTGCCAGGTGTTCCCGGCGATATTCATCAAACTGTCCCTGACGCAAGGCGTCACGTAAATCCGCCATGAATTGCATGTACCGGTACAGGTTATGCAACGTTACCAGACGTACTCCCAAAATTTCCCCAACGTTCAACAGGTGCCGCACGTAAGCGCGCGAAAAATTACTACACGCATAACACGCGCACCCTTCCTCGATCGGCCGCGGATCTGCCTTGTACTCCCCGGCCTTCACCGGATAGCGGCCAGCGGCGGTAAAAGCCGTTCCATTTCGCGCCAGCCGCGTCGGCATAACGCAATCGAACATGTCTATTCCCAGCGCGACCGCCTCCAACATCTGCAACCGGTCACCCACTCCCATCAAATAACGCGGCCGATCCGATGGCAATAACGGCGCACTGTCTCGAACCTGCGCCATCAGAACATCAGCCGGTTCACCGACGCTGACACCGCCAATAGCGTAGCCATCGAATGCCATCGCCGTCAGCTCCCGGGCACACCGTTCGCGCAACGCCGTATATATACCGCCCTGCACAATACCGAAGACCTGCTGGCCGTCGGCCCGCGGTTGTTCAATACACTCAGCCGCCCATAATAATGTACGATCGACGGACTCGCAAGCATATTCGGGAGCGCATGGCCAGGGCGGGCACTCGTCGAAGGCCATGGCGATATCCGATCCGAGCATACGCTGGGCGGCCATAGCCTCGCGCGGACCCAGTTGAATGCGGGCGCCGTCGATATGCGACTGGAACGTCACACCGCTATTATCAACCCGGCGCAAGCCCGCCAAACTGAATACCTGGAAGCCGCCGCTGTCGGTCAGAATGGCGCCCGGCCACCCCATAAACCGGTGTAACCCGCCGGCATCAGCAATTATTTCGACACCGGGCCGCGTAAGGCAATGATAGGTATTCGTCAAAATCATACCGACCCCGGCATCGTGTAATTCGGCCGGGCTGACGGCCTTGACGGCGGCACGGGTGCCGACCGGCATGAAACACGGGGTTTCAACCACGCCATGGTCCGTCCGCAATATACCCAGTCGGGCGGCGCTATCGGTATCGCTCGCCTGAATGCTGAAGGCGCTGCCGGCTGTCGTCATGGTCGTGGTCCATCCGTGCTGTCATACCCGTTCCGCTCGCATGACGGATACGCCGACAAGGCGGCATCGGCCAGTACAATCGCCGTCATGGCCTCGACTACCGGTACCGCCCGCGGAACCACACACGGATCATGGCGGCCGACGGCCGCCAATTCCTGATCGACCCCATCATAACCCGCCGTCCGTTGCGACCGCGCTATCGTGGCCGGCGGTTTGAAGGCCACGCGAAATACAATCGGTTCACCGTTACTGATCCCTCCCTGTATTCCGCCACTATGGTTGGTTACGGTCCCTAAACGCCCGTCTTTCATCACGTACATATCGTTATGTTGCGAACCCTGCATCCGCGCAGCCGCCATACCGGCGCCGATCTCGAAAGCGCGCGCCGCCGGAATCGATATCTGGGCCGCGGCAAGCATGGCATGCAATTTCCCGAAAACCGGTTCCCCCCATCCCGGCGGGACACCACGGCATTCACAGGTCACCAGACCGCCCACCGAATCGCCCGCATCGCGCGCCGCCAGGATCGTCTGCTCCATGGCCGCTGCTGCCGCGGCATCGGGACATCGTACCGGATGACGATCAACCGCCGCGCGATCGATGCCTGCCCCTTCAAGTTCAGGCGCATCGATGTCGCCGACGGCACTGACCCAGGCAACGATCGTTATGCCCCACCGTATGCGTAACCATTGCTCGGCAATCGCGCCCGCGGCAACCCGCCCAACCGTCTCGCGGGCGCTGGCACGGCCACCGCCGCTGCCGGCCGACACGCCGTACTTGGCCCGGTAAGTCGCATCAGCATGCGACGGACGCGGAATTTCGGTAAATCGTCGGTAATCGACCGGCCGCGTATCGTCGTTGTGAACCAGCATGGCAATCGGCGTGCCGAGCGTCAGCCCGTCGGCAACGCCGGAGACGATGGATACGCGATCGGTCTCGTTGCGTGCCGTCGTCAGCGCGTTTTGTCCCGGACGACGCCGATCGAGCTGCAATTGGATATCGGCGGCATCGAGCGGAATTCGGGATGGACATCCGTCGACCACGGCGCCGACCATACCGCCGTGCGATTCACCGAACGTGGTTACCCGGTAATAGTGGCCAAATGTATTGGACATGGAAAAAGCTCCGTTAAAGCTCCGTTATTAATGTGGTCATGACGACGTCAATCGACGGTCAGCTCCGAAAATGCCGTATGCACGACGACACCGTCAGGAATGTTGGATTCCAGGCGTCTGTGTAATCGTTCGAGGATTTCGATTTTTTTCAGTATATCGGTCAAACGCAACCGGCCGGCGATCCTTTGTGCGGTTTCCATTCTTTCGCCATAGCGAAACAGGGATGGATCGGCGCCGCAGAATGCCAGCATAATATCGCGATACCATAATTGCAGAGATTGCAACGCCATGGCGCGCTGTTCCTTGAACCGCGCCGCCACCCGGGCCGCGACAGCTTCTTTATCGTCGTTTTCACCGGCTTCATTGTCTTCGATATCCTGGATCTGTTTACGGATGGATGTACACAGCGCCAGAAACCGGTGTGCGGCGGCCAATCCCTCCCAGGCAGCCTTGTCCGTGTCGTCGCGCGGCTCCAAACCATCCATGATGGCATCCAGATACGGTTTCCAGGCGTCGGGCACATGCGCGGCTTCGGGTTCCGACAGCGACAACTGCTGGCACCGTGAACGAACCGTTTCCAACACCGATGAAGGAGACGGGGTGACCAGGAAAAAAATGCTGCCCGGCGGCGGTTCTTCGAGCGTTTTCAAAAACGCGTTGGCGGCTTCCGCGCCCAACCGGTCGGCGCCCCATATTACCGCGATCTTGCGACCGCCGCTTAAGGCCGTCTGTCCGAACTGATGTTGCAGATTACGCAGGATATCCACCGGGATCTTACATGATTTCCCCTGCGGTTCGATCTGGATCACATCCTGGTGCCGGTTTTCGCGCACACGACGGCAGGCGCTGCATGTGCCGCATGCCGTACCGGCCGCGGCGCCGGTCTCGCAAAGCAAGAGCGGCAAGACATGCTCGATAAACTGGCGAGCATCGCCGTGCGGCGAACCGACCACCAGATAGGCATGCGCCAGGCGCTCGTTTTGTCGCGCCTGACCAAACCATTGCAGCGCTTCGTTAACCCGTGCAGGTACGGACATCTTCCAACTCCTCCCAAATGCGATCAGCGATTTCGTTTGCCGGACAAGTTGCGTCAATTACACGGATACGCCGCGGATCGCGACGTGCCAGGGCATGGTATCCGGCATGAACTTTTTCGTGAAACGCGATCTCCTCACGTTCGAAGCGGTCCGGCGCCGTCTTCTGTTCGGCATTGCGCCGCTGCATCCGGCGTAACGATTCCGGAACGGCGATATCCAGCAGAAAGGTGCGCCGCGGCACCGTGGCGCCAACGGCAAAACCGTGTATTATTTCCACCTTATCCACATCAAACCCGTGGCCATAAGCCTGGTAAGCGGTGGTGGAATCGAAAAAACGGTCGCAAACAACCCATTCCCCGCGTTGTAATGCCGGCCGGATCACCTGCGTCACCAACTGGGCGCGACTGGCCGAAAACAACAGTAACTCGGCTTCAGCGCACAACGTCTCACCCGAGCGGCCGTGCTGTAATATGTCGCGAATATATTCACCCGTCGCCGTGCCGCCGGGTTCCCGCGTCTGTACCACCGTCCGCCCGTCGGCTTGCAAACGCTCCACCAGCAAACGCGCCTGCGTCGTCTTGCCTGATCCCTCGACCCCTTCAAACGTAATAAATTGTCCCTGTCGATCCGCCATCCCGACGCCCCTTTCAAGGGTAAAGTTCGCTACGCCCGCTTGCGCCTGTCCGCGACTCGGCGGACGGGCGCCGCGCACGCAACCCGGTTACGCTCGGGAGTATCATAGCAGTCCATAACGATAATTCAAAGCCTTTTTGCAGGCTTAATACTGCGTCAAATAAGGCGGCATCGGATCGATGTTGCGGTGGCCGCGTTGCAGCAACCGCCACACCAGCTCCTCGCGAACCGCGGCGTAGCGCGGGGCGGCATACAGGTTCCGGGTCTCTTTCGGATCTTTCATCAAGTCAAACAACTGGCCGTATCGGCGGTCGGCGGTCGGATAAACATTCAATTTCCATTGTTCGGTACGCAACGTTTGCACCGCCATATAAGGTCCGTGCAAATCGCCGAATCGTTGCGGCACAATATCGTACATATCGGAATAGATATCATCGCGTCCGATACGGGCGCCGTCGCGTAACGCGGATGACCAGTCCATACCCTGTACGCCGGCCGTTACGGGAACGCCCAGCAGACCCAGCAGTGTCGGAAACATATCGGTCAGCTCCACAAGTCCTGCTTCGCGGCGCGGTGTCACGCCGCCGGCCGGCATGCGAATCATGAGGGGAACACGTAACGTGTCGTCGTAGTGCAACGAAGGTTTGCGTAACAACCCGTGATGACCCAGAAATTCACCGTGATCACTGGTGAAAACAATCAGGGTATCTTCCATCTGACCGGTTTGCCGCAACGCATCCAGCAGACTGCCGACATTGTCGTCAATCAGACTGATACCGGCAAGGTAATGTTGCAGCAGCCGCCGTTGTATCTCCTCTGAATAACGGTTTATTTCGCCGATCGCGCCGGACGCCGGCGCGGGAATCAACGCTGGATCAACGTCGTCCACCATATCATGCAACGGCATGCTGTCGGCCGTATAACGCGCGATCTGATCGGCCGGCGCCTCGAAGGGATGGTGCGGCGCGACAAAGGAACAGAACGCGAACCACGGCTGCCGGCCGTTTCGCGAGCGAATGAAGTCCGACGCATTCCGCGCAATAAAAGTTGATGGATGGAATTCGGACGGATAGGGCGATACCCAGAGATCGCGCGGCGCGTCCGGCGACACCGGCGTCGATGTGCGTTCGAGCAACGCCGGCGCGTGGTCGTGAAGCCATTTGCGGAAATTCCCCTTGAGCGCATCTTCGTATCCCGTATGGATATCGAATCCGTAGTTTTCCTTGCACGGATCATCCGGCGGCGGATTCAACAGGCCATCGGCGGCGAATCGCCGCCAATCCAGCGTGGGGATATCCGTCTTGAGTTGATTCAGCGTGTACAATTCCGGCGTCAGATGCACCTTGCCGAACGCGGCGGTCAGGTATCCTTCACGCCTCAGGACCTCCGGAAAGGTTGTTTCCGCCGGCGGCAACACGCCCATGCCGCGTACGCGGATCGCGGCCGGATAACGTCCGGTAAACAACACGGCACGCGAAGCCATGCAAACCGGGCTTTGGCAGAAAGCGTTATCGAAAACCACGCCGGAACCGGACAGCCGGTCCAGATGCGGCGTTTGCACGACGGGATGGCCCATGAACCCCAGGCAATCCGCGCGATGCTGATCGGTCATGATCCAAAGTATATTCATGCTTTCTCCATGAGTGTGGTGTCCGACAAATGGTGTGAATCAAGCCGGTGTCATCCCGAGCTTGTCGAGGGATCTGCGTCCGTCGCGGAGTGCCGAGATTCCTCGACTTCGCTCAGAATGACAATGCTTTTCGAGTTGTTTCTGCGGAATTATCGGACAGCACAC
>PWZG01000333.1 GCA_003567575.1 PVC group bacterium
CCCGCGAAGCGGGTATCTTTGTCGTGAGCGTTTTTGAAGGGGAAATGCGATGGCGTACCTGGCAGGACTTGAACCTGCAACCTTCTGATCCGTAGTCAGATGCTCTATCCAATTGAGCTACAGGTACGCTCGAAAAAAAACTTTATACCCGGTTTTGCGGTTAAAATCAAGGTTAAAATTTTTAAACCCAAAAACAGGTTGCTTTGCGGCGCAGGGTCGGTTATGCTTTGCGGCGCTGCAGCGGTCGGCGGTATCCGCCTGTTTTGGATACTAAACATTGTGATATCGCGGGTTGCGATATTTGTGGCAGACTGAATTTCGAAGCCCTGACGCCGGTTGGCGATGGTTGTTCCCGAATAGGCGGGAATAGGTTGTGACTTGTTCCATGATTGCCCGAGTTATTGTTGAAATCGGTGTTGGATTAAATCGTGAATTCGATTATCGGGTGCCCGCGGCCCTGGCCGGCCGGGTAAAAATCGGGGCGCGGGTGATGGTCCCATTCGGCGCCGGGAACCGCGAAACGCGTGGTACGGTGGTCGGGTTGCCGGACGGCGCGCATGCCGCCGGTGATAAGCGCACGCGCGCCCCCGGCGCCGGGAGCGGCCGGATGTTGAAGACGGTACTGTCGGTCTGCGATCGGGACCCTCTGATCCAGCCGCGTTTGATGGAATTGGCGCGTTGGATGGCGACGTATTATGCCGCGCCGATCGAAGCCGCCGTCAAAGCGCTGTTGCCGGTGGCGGTACGGGATCGGTCGCGCGGGGTTGCGGAAGTCTGGATGGTGCGTCTGGCCGACGCGCCGGCGATATCGGGTTGCGGTGTATGCGGCGCGAAATTGACGCCGCGGCAGGCGGCTGTCCTGGATTGGTTGCGTCAGACCGGTACATCGACGCTGGCCGATACGGCACGCGGCGCCGGTGTGTCGACGGCGACGGTCCGTACCCTGGCAAGGCACGGAAGGGTTGCGTTATTCCGTGCGCGCGGCGCATTGCCGGCGGCGTTGGCCGCATCGGTTGTGGCGCCCGCGGCGCCGCCGGAACTGATGCCGCAGCAGCAAACGGCATTGACGAAGGTTTTGCAGGCGGTACAGCGGCGCGCGCTCCACGTGCTGCTTTTGCACGGCGTGACCGGCAGCGGCAAAACCGAGGTGTATTTACGCGCGATTTCTGAAATTCTCGCGGAAGGTGGCGGCGCCATTATGCTGGTGCCGGAAATCGCGTTGACGCCGCAGACGGTCGAACGCTTGCGCGGCCGGTTCGGCGATACGGTGGCGGTATTACACAGTCATTTGCCGGAAGGCGACCGCTACGAGCAATGGCATAGCATTCGCCAGGGCCGCGCGCGGGTTGCCGTCGGGGCGCGCTCGGCGGTGTTCGCGCCCGTCCACGATTTGCGTTTGATTGTGGTCGACGAAGAACACGAACCCTCATATAAACAGGAGGAATGCCCGCGTTACCAGGCGCGCGACGTGGCGGTGATGCGTGGACGGTTCGAATCGTGTGCCGTGGTGCTGGGATCGGCGACGCCATCGCTGGAATCGTATTATAACGCCCGTCACGGCAAGTATGAGCTGATCGAGATGCCGCACCGGGTAGATCATCGGTGTATGCCGCGCATGCAAATTGTGGATATGCGCGTCGAGGCGCAGCGACGCGGTGGCGGATTGAGCGTGTTCTCGCGTCCCTTGATCGAGGCCATGCGCACCCGCTTGGAACGCGGTGAACAGACGATGCTGTTTCTTAACCGGCGGGGTTACGCGTCATCGCTTGTCTGTCCCGCCTGCGGATTCGTTGCCGAATGCGATGCGTGCAGCCTGGCCATGACGTATCATCGCAGTAGCGATACGCTGATTTGTCATTGGTGCGATGCGCGAAGCCGGGTGCCCGACGCCTGTCCGGGATGCGGCGATAAGGCCTTTAAGTATTCCGGAATCGGAACCCAGCGGGTTGAAAGCGCGCTGGCAAAAATCTGTCCGAAGGCGCGGATTGTAAGGATGGATCGCGATACGACCCGCGCCAAGGATGCCTACGAGAATATTCTCGGCGATTTCCGCCAGGGAAAAATCGATGTCCTGGTGGGGACCCAGATGATCGCCAAGGGACTCGACTTTCCCAATGTTACCCTGATCGGCGTCATCCAGGCTGATACGGCTTTGCATATGCCCGATTTCCGGGCATCCGAACGAACGTTTCAGTTGTTGACCCAGGTCGCCGGCCGCGCCGGCCGCGGCGACGTTCCCGGCGAAGTCATTGTGCAGACGTTTACCCCGTACCATGAAGCCGTGCAAGCGGCACGCCGGCTGGATTATGCCGGGTTTTTCGATCGTGAAATCGAGTTTCGCCGTGAACTCGCCTATCCGCCGCATGCCCGTATGAGTCGCGTAATATTCAGTGGCGCAAAGGAAAGCGAGGTTGCGGCGTTTGCGCGTCGTGCCGGCGAGGCGTTACACGCCGCGTTGTCAAGCCGTGCCACCATGGTCGGCCCGGCGCCGGCGCCCATGGCCCGCGTGCGTAACGTCTATCGCTACCACCTGATGGCGCGGTCAACCGCTGCCGCGGCAATGAATAAAGCCTTGCATCGCGTGTTGGCGGATTTGAAAAATCCGCGCGCAATTAACGTCACCATCGATGTCGATGCCCATACGGTCATGTAAGGCTTTCCCGCTTAGGGATACTCCGATGCGACCAGGCGTAATACGCGGTCTCCGTGTTCCCGCTGGACGCTGAGAAACAGGGTGATCATTGCCAAAGTGGCCAACAGAACCCCCATGACCACGACAAATTCGATGATCGCCTGGCCGGCGCGCCGTCGTGAAATCATCCGTGATGTTTTGACGGTTTTATCCATTATCGTTACCCCCCTGCGCAAAGAACTGCAATCCATGGAGTTGCTTGCGAACCCCGTTTTAGTGACTTATCCAAGCATGTTTGCGCAGAAAAACAAGAAGATTTATGCGGAACTGATGAATGGAATCGAGTGTCGGGTGTCGAGTGTCGCTGACCTCTGACCTCTGCCTTCTGACCTCTGGGTTGCGGGCGAAGCCCGCCTTAGTGACTTATTCTAGAGCCTCTGTCATAAAAAACAAGAAAAATGATGCGGAGATATGGATGGAATCGCGTGTCGGGTGTCGGGTGTCGCGTGTCGGGTGTCGGGCCATGGGATGCCGAGGTCGGGCCGCCCTCGGCCACAAAGAGCCGTAAACATGATCTCCGCGAAGCGATGCCTTTCTTGATTTCGGTCTTACAAACACACTCAGAGATTACCATAACGCGGCGTGGTGTGTCAAACTTGTAAATTAAAAAAACCGTATGTTCTTGACGATTATGGTGGCTATCGCTTATAGTCGTAGGAAACGTGTTGGTTTTGTGACAGGTTGCAAGCGGGCCATGCGACGATTATATGGATGAGATGCGAAGGGTGCGAGGAAACAGCGCGCGACGTTATGAATGAAGTAATGCATATCCCCGGTTTCGAATTGCTTGGGAAAGTGGGGCAGGGCGGTATGGCGGTGGTATGGAAGGCACGCCAGATTTCTCTGGACCGGGTGGTTGCGGTCAAATTTCTCAATCCCCAGGCATCTTGCCGTCCGGGCGATCAAGATCGGTTGATGGCGGAGGCGCATGCGGCCGCGCATCTCAAACATCCCGGTATTGTACAAGTTTATGATGCGGGTATCGCGGATGGTATTTCATATTTCGTGATGGAATACGTGGCCGGATACAGTGTCGGCGAATGGTTGCGACGCAAGAAATATTTGTCGGCCGATGATGCGCTGGTGGTGGTTGAGTATGTTGCGCAAGCATTGAATTATGCATGGAAAACATCAGGTATCATTCACTGCGATATTAAACCCGACAATATCATGGTTGACCTCGACGGGGCGATCAAGGTGGCGGATCTGGGGTTGGCGCGTTCGATTGAGAGACTGAAAGACGATCCCGGTGAGAAAATCGAAATCATGGGTACGCCGGGATATATTTCGCCCGAACAATCCGGCGGATTTATGGATCTTGACTGTCGCACCGATATTTATTCGTTGGGCGCCACCTTGTATCATTTAACGACCGGTAAACGGCTGTTCGAGGATCATAGCGATACCGTTGCCATGGATTTACAGGTGACCGGTCAAGTGCAAGATCCCATGGTGCCGCGGCCGGATCTTCCGCTGGGAGTCGCGTGGTTGATCGACAAAATGTTGGTAAAGGACCGAAAGCACCGGTATCCCGATTGGGATACGGTGCTGAACGATTTCGATCGTGTAAAAAAAGGCGATTTACCGCAACGCCCGTTCCCTCCATCCGGCACAAGTACGATTAAGCGGTCTGATAGAAGGGCGCGCCTGACCCACGAATGGGATCAGCGCAAACAATTGCAGCAATTTCGCAGTGTCTGGATGCGGCGGATTCCGGCGATGGCGGCCGTGTTTGTCATGATGGTGCTGACCGCGTTTATAATGGTGCAATCATGGCGTCAACGCGGACGCGAACCGTCGCTCCCGGATATTGGGCAAACGTTGCCGCTGGATCAGTATCCGCGCGGGGGACCGGACGCGAATGCAACCCCGGCCGACGATACGTCCGCCAGGGATTTGTATCTGTATGTAATGGATTGGAAGCAGGAACATCCCGGGCGGCACGACGAAGCGATTCGCCGTCTTCGCCAAGTGGCGGAAGAGACTCGCGGAACAAGATACTCGTTAATGGCCGAGGACGCGATTGCACGATTGCGTGAAAAACGGCAGACCGCCATTGAAGACGCCTGGCAGACCGTGACGGCGGAACTGAAACTGCTGGTTGTGGAACAACGGTTTCGTGAGGCGGCCGCCATGGCCTTGGAATATGACGGCCCCTGGCAGGAAGAACTTGAAGAACGGCTGCAAATTTATGCCGTCGAATTGCAACAGCGCGCCGACGCTTATGAAGCCGATCGCCAACGGGCGGTCCAGGCGTCGATGCAACGGCTTAATGTTTTAACGGAAGAACTGACTGACATTCTGCTGACGGGATCGATCGAAGATGCCCTGGCGCATCTGGCGCCGCGTTCCGATGAACCCGAATTGGCGCATCATCAGGATACACTTAAGGAGCTTGCGGATGTGTTGCAATCCGCGCTGGCATTAGACGAGGAAGTCTTGGCTTCGTTTTTGCCGCAAATCGGCGAAGAAATCACGATTGCCTTGGATCGGGGATCTGCTCAATATTTCGTGCGTGGCATTCGTGACGGACGATTACGGATGGAACAGCGGCTGGAAGGCGGAGCCCGGGTTGAATTCGAATATGAAGTACAAGATCTGGCAACCGAGGAATACCTCAAGCGTTTGGGTGATCCGGAGCGTTATGAGGTTGCGCTGAAATCCGGCTGGCATGCGTATCGCAGCCGGGACTTCGTTGATGCCGGTGATTGTTTTGCGAAGACGCATCCGTTGTTGGCATCGCGGTTGACCGCGCGAACAGACAGCGCACACCGGGAGCAGATCGAAGATAATGCCAGCCGTGAATTTATCAGCTTGCTTCAAACGCTTGGTATCGAGGCACGCCCGCCGGATTACGTTGCAGTCCGTAGTGCTGTCCAGAATTTGGCTCGTGAGCAGGTCCCGATATCGTTGGCCGAGTGGGTTGCCCGTTTCCGGCAAACCTATCCTGAAACTGGATTTATTACACGGGTAGCGCCTGTTTTACAGGAATTGGAAGGGGCAAATGAAGCGGAAGGTGATGCGGCGGTCGCTAGTGAAGGCGATCGTGAACGGATGGATATCGAAGGCGCTATCGACGATCGTGATTTGGCGGCAGTGATCGAAATGCTCCAAAATCGGAATCCGGATCTTAATCGACATGAAATCCGGGTTTTGCGCGATGACAGGAATCGTGCCTTCGGTATTGCGATTGAATCAAGATCTTTACGCGATATTGGGCCGTTGGCGCCACTGAATGCGTTGCACGTGCTGGAATGCCGCGGCGGTGATATCAGTGATCTGTCGGTATTGTCGGGGTTAACCCAGTTGATGGAATTGTATATCGAGGGTTGTTCCAGTCGCGATTTTCAGACGTTACGCAGGTTGCCGCTTCGCAGGCTGGAGTTGCCGGGATCCGGATTCTCCGATCTGAACCTGCTGCGCGACATGCCGTTGCAGGAATTGAATCTGAACCATACCGCTGTTCGGGATATTCAGCGATTGCGTGGTATCGAATTGCGCAGACTCGAACTTGAGAATACACGGGTCTTTGCCTTGCGTGAACTGAGAGGAATGCCCCTTGAAGTGCTCAACCTGGCCGGCACCCAGATCAAGGATATTTCCATGCTGCAAGATATGCCGTTGCGTACTCTGAACCTTGCGCGCACGGGAGTGTTCGATTTTTCGGTTTTACGCGGAATGAAATTGCGGTCGCTGAATCTGGCGCAAACACAGTTCCGCGATTTGTCCTTGCTGGCAGGGATGCCGTTGCAGGAACTCGATTTGTCGGGAACCAGGGTGTCTGATATCAGTGTGCTGCGCGATATGCCGTTGCGCCGCCTTGCATTGAGCAATACCGGGGTCCGCGATATGAGTCCTTTGCGCGGCGCCATTATTGAATCGCTTTTCATCGATCAATGCCAATACGTTCGCGACTTGGAATTCACCGCGGGCATGCCTTTGCATACCCTGGCGATTTCCGGGAGCGGAGTGCGCCGTTTGACGGATTTAACGACCACCGCTTTAACGACGCTTTACATGGAAAATACTGGCATTGAGGATATTACGCCTTTACGGCAAATGCCGGTCAGATACTTGTTTTTGCGTGGTTCACCCATTCTGGATTATTCGCCTCTTGCCAATATGCCGCTCAGGGAACTGAGCGTCGATAACCCGCAATCCGGCGCGGTGCAACCGATTATTCGGCGTATTCGGACACTACGCCGCGTCAATGGCGCTCCGTGGCCGCCGACAACACGATAGCCGGTTAACAGCAGGAGGCGGGCTTGGGGTGTCGGGAGGCGGGTTTAGCGTGTCGGGTGGTGGTGTTGGGGTTTAGCGTGTCGGGGTCGGGTGTCGGTTGTCGAGTGTCGAGTGTCGTGACCTCTGACCTCTGACTTCTGACCTCTGGGTAGCGGGCGAAGCCCGCCTTAGGAGAGGCGTATGATGAAATGGCGAAGCATGGGGCTGGAACAATGTCGTGATAGGGCTGGGCGTGTTGCAATTGTTCTTGCGACGGGATTTGGACTCGGCCTGGCGCCGGTTGCGTCGGGAACCGCCGGAACACTGCCGGGGATTTTGCTGGTGCTGGCGCTGGCACGTTTCGAATTATCGTTCCAGATTTTCGCCGTTGTCGGGCTGGTTATCCTGGCCATTCCCTTGTGCGGTATGGCGGAACGACATTTCAGACATAAAGACGACGGCCGTATTGTGGCGGATGAATACATGACATTCCCGATCTGCATGCTCGGATTGCCTCCGGAACCCTGGTTGCTGGCGGTCGCGTTCGTGGTCAGCCGCGCATTCGATATTATTAAACTGCCGCCGGCGCGGCAGTGGCAGCGTTGGCGGGGCGGCCTGGGTATTGTGGCCGATGACGTGGTCGCCTGCTTGCAAACGCTGGCGGTCATGCATCTGCTGTTTTGGGCGGTTGCGCGGTAAGGCGGGCTTCGCCCGCAACCCAGAGGTCAGAAGTCAGAAGCGAAACGCGACACGCGACACGCGTCACGCGACACGCGATTCCATCCGTAATCCCCGCATCGTTTTGCTTGTTTTTAACGTCGTAACGATTACACATAAAGATCGTGTTCGCCGCATTCCAGAATGCGGCGCAGTCGCTCGGCTACCTCGGTTTTACGCTGGTTGTCAGGCATGGCGTCAAGCTCGGCGCGCAGACGTTGCATGCCGGCGGCACGTGTCGACGGCGACGCGTAGTCCGCCAGATATTCCGCAAGCGTCGTCATCGCGTTCGGTGTGCAGTACGACCCGATAAATCCTGGAATGGCGAATTCCATGAATTGTTTCCCGGTACGTCCCAGACGATAGCAGGCGGTACAGAAACTTGGAACATATCCGTCTTCCAGCAATTCGCGAATGACTGCATCCAGCGAACGGATATCGCCGAGACTGAACTGTTCGCGCTCCATGACCTGCATGTCGCCCACTTCGGTGTAACCCCCGATTTCAATGCGACTCCCGGCATCAATCTGTGAAACGCCGTATTCCATCGCTTCACGCCGTATCGCGGCGCTTTCCCGGGCTGTAAGGATCAGACCGGTGTAGGGGACCGCCAATCGCAGAATGGCTATCAGCCGCATGAAATCGCGGTCGGCAACCGAATACGGCGTTGTCAGATCAACGCCCGACGCCGGGCAGAGACGGGGGAAACTGATGGTATGTGGACCAACCCCGTAACGTGCCTGCAAGAACAACGAATGGGTTACCAGTGCCAGAACTTCATAGCGCCAGTCGTATAGCCCGAACAAGGCGCCGACACCCATGTCGTCGCAATCGGCCTCGAATGCACGACTTAAACCGTCCAACCGATAGAGGTAATCGCCCTTCAGGGTGCCGACAGGATGCATCTCTTGGTATGTCGGAAGGTGATAAGTTTCCTGAAAAATCTGGTAAGTGCCTATTCCGGAAGACTTTACGGTCCGGTAGCCGGCGCCGTCCAGCGGCGCTGCGTTGATGTTTACCCGCCGGATTTCGCCAGGCCCCGACTTGATGTCATATATGCGGCGAACATTTTCCGCGATGAATTCCGGCGTGTAATCCGGGTGTTCGCCAAAAACCAGGATTAGTCTTTTGTGTCCTTGGTTTTCCAGGAATGTTACCTGCTGCTCGACTTCCTCTGCGCTCAGGGTGCGGCGGATCGCCTTGGTATTCGTTACCTTGAATCCGCAATAGGCGCAGTTATTGACACAGTGATTGCCGATATAAAGCGGCGCGAAAAGGACGATCCGGTTGCCGTAAACCTCGCGTTTCAGGCGGTTTGCCGCGGCGAATACCGCTGCGACCGAGTCCGGATCGTCGGCGTGAATCAAGATGGCCGTTTCCGCCGCGGTCAACGCCTCCTTCGCCAGGCTTTTGGCAAGGATATCCCTTACCTGGACTGTGTCGGGCTGCGGTTGTTTGAGTAATACGTCCAAATTTGCGGTGGCGATAAAATCCGTCGCACCCGCACTTAGACGGCGTGTTGTCGTTTGTTGATTCATAAGCCGATAAGGATAGCACATTTTGGGTTGCGAATAAAGTAAATAGTTCGACCCAATCGTTCGACCCAGCCGAAAAGGGTTTCGGATCGGGGGTGTTCAGTCGGGCTATCGATCTGATTTTTTGGGGGATGAAAGAACGGATTACGATTACGGTGGACGAATGATATTTCCTATCCTCGTAATCCGTAGTCGTCGCCCGTAATCGTCGACCGGTTCCCCTGTTCTCTCAAACGAGTGGCGCCTCGTGATTTCGCGGCGAAAATCAGGTTTTTCGGGGCAGATAGACCAAAAATCATGCCCCCTATTTCCAGTGGTTTACGAATGTTCTTTCAGACAAGTCCCGGCCCCCGGCCTGATCATGCATATTGTAACTTTTGAGGAATGAATTTCCGGGTCATCCCCCAGCCTTAGTGCTCGTTAACACAAATACTTCGACGCATTCTTGCTGGGACAGAGATTTCTCGACTTCGCTCGAAATGACATGAGCAAAAGTGTCATCCCGAGCGAAGTCGAGGGATCTCATGCATCATCAAATACGTCACCATAATTATGAGACAGAGCACTTAGTCCTTACACTTCGTCGCCACACTTCG
>PWZG01000443.1 GCA_003567575.1 PVC group bacterium
TATCTGGCTCAGCGCGCATACCATCGATCCCGACAGCGACGGAACGGTCAGCGCCACCGGCGGTAACGGCAATGGATGGGGCGGTAGCGGTTCCGGGGGACGGATTGCCGTCCATTACCTGCCGGAAGCGCAGGCGGCGCTGGGCAATCCGGAGCCTGCCTTACGCTTCTTCACCGCCTCCGGCACGTGCGATCGTCCCGGTGTACCGGCCTTCATGGGTTCTTTGTTCTTGCCCGATAAGCTCTGGATCGGCGAGACACTTTCCAACAAGCGTTTCGTTCATACCCGACTGGTTATCCCCGGATTTGACCATTGGCATGTCGCGAGCCTGACGTTGGATGACTGTATCATTGGCCTGAGCGATACCAACGGGTTTCTGATCGAGATCGATGGAGATCTGGAATTACGCAATAACGCGGAACTCCATATCCGGGCGGCGGCCGTCGATGATCCGTTGACGGAGGACGGCGCCTGTGTGATGGTCGGCGGCGACATGGTGGTGAAATCCGATGCCTGGGTGGTGCCGTACGCGCATCCGACCAATGGCGCGACCGTACGCTTCGATATCGCCGGAAATCTCAAGGTGGAAACCGACGGGGGATTCCGCGCGGACGCCCTCGGATACGATCGCGGTCAAGGTCCGGGACAACCGCCTTTGGGCGCCCGCGGCGGCGGCGCCTATGGGGGCGACGCGCAGTTGGGCTCCAGTTTTGCCAATCCCGGCGGACTTGCCTACGGTGATCCGGTCTATCCGATCGAGCCCGGCAGCGGCGCCAAAGGGCAGCAGAGTCCGGGAGAAGGCGGCGGCGCCATCCGGCTTTATGTTTCCGGCGATGTACATCTTGACGGATTGTTGACCGCCAACGGACATCGCGGGTGGAATAATCACAGCGGCAGCGGCAGTGGCGGCGGGATTCTGGTCATGTGCCGGACCTTATCCGGTTCGGGACATATCCGGGCCGATGCCGGAACCGGCACGCATGGGTCGGGCGGATACGGCGGCGGCGGACGGATCGCCATCCATTACGATACGGACGCTCAATCGGCCCTGCCTGTGCCCGGTGTGCGCTTTTCCACCTATGCCGTGCCGGGCCCGCAGCGTGTCTTTGACGCCCAGATGGGAACGCTTTACCTCTCCGATGCGCAATGGATCACGGAAACCCTCGACAACCGCAGATTCTGGTATACCCGTTTGGTCATTCCGAATTTCACGGAATGGACACCGTCATCACTGACCTTGGACGAATGCGTGATTTCGCTGCCCGAAGGATTTCATCTTGATGTCGCCGGCACCATGGTCATCACCAACGATGCCGTTTTATATCTTTATGCCGCGGCAACCAATTCCGCAAGCGATCGGTACGGCATGCGACTCGACGTCGGAGGCGATTTGAAGCTGGTTGATAACGGATGGATTTATCCGCATGCGCATACCAACAACGGAGCCATCGTCGGAATCCGGGTTGGTCAGGATATCGTGATCGACGCGAGCAGCGGCATCGATGCCGATGCCCGCGGGTATTTCCCCGGCTTCGGCGCCGGACAAGGCGGCAACAGCTCGAGCGGCGGAAGTTATGGCGGCCTGGGCGCGGGTACCAGTCCGGGTATGTTGTATGGTTTACCCGACCTTCCCTTGCAGCCCGGCAGTCCCGGCGGGTGGAACAAGTCCGGCGACAACTGGGTGGCCTCCGGTCGCGGCGGCGGCGTGGTGCATTTGCTCGCCAACGGCAACGTTCAGCTCGACGGTCTGCTCAGCGCCAGCGCGACCCATACCGTGGTCAGCACTTCCTACGCACAATATGGAAGTCCCGGAGGCAGTGGCGGATCGATTCTGGTTGCCTGTCGCGATCTACGGGGAACCGGTCTGATGCGGGCCATTGCCCGCGATGGTGGGGGTGGCCGGATTGCCGTCTGGCTGAATCTGACGCCAACGTACCGGGATCAATTGATTGCCGCGGCAAGCCCGACCGGCTTGACGGAGGTCGATACCCATCCGCGTTTTCACGGGTTGCTCGATGCTGAACCGATCACGGATGGAAATCCCGGAACGACGGGATTTTTCCGTCAGGTCGGAACCTTGATTATGATAAGGTAATAAACAGGACCTCAAACATGAAAACAGTACACCCAAGACCCGAATCGTTGCGAAAGCTACCCTGGAAAGTCAAAGGGATGTTTTGCGCTGCGTTTCTTGCCTCGACATGGCAGGCCGGCGCCGATACTCCCCGCTTCTCCGTTCCCGGCGACGGTACGGTGCTCGATCACGTGACCGGATTGGTCTGGCTTCAGGATGCGGACGCTTTCGGAGATCTGCCGTGGGAGGAGGCGAAACAAGCCGGCGAATCCCTGAAAGCCGGCGATTTCGAGTGGTTGACCGACGGTTCGCAACCGGGCGATTGGCGTCTGCCGGGGTTTCACGAATTGATGACGCTGACCGCCGGCGGCGTGACCGGAGGATCCCTGGCCGAGGCGCATCCTTTCCTTGGTTTTCCCAGCCGGCCACGCGGTGTGCATTTCTGGAGCGCCAACGCCGGTTTCTATTGTCCGCGGCGGGCCTGGAGCGTCCATTTCTTCCGCGGCGGCGGCGCTGATTTCAGTGAACGCTCGGAAGCCAAAAGGATATGGCCCGTGCGAGGGACGGCGCATTGTATCCCGGCACATAAAGGAAAATACGAACTGGCCGCGGACTTCGAACAGCTTACCGAGCGGGAACAAGTGCGGGCGGAACGCAATGCGCTTTGGGATTTCAAGCATCTGCGCAATCAAAACCGGTTCGTGGAAGTGGATACGGATGCCTTGCTGGAAATCCCGTCCGCCATTGCCGAATGGTATCCGGAGCGTTACGCCGTCGCGAAGGTTGCGCCGCGGGTATGGTTGAACGTGCTGCCGAATCTGGAACCGGAATATTTCCCCGAAGGCAAAGCTTACGGAGCCGGCTGGGCGAACTGGGCCAGTATTACGCGCTGCCCCGATAATGTATTCTATATGGCGGCCGCCGATCACCGGGCGCGCGGCAGCCGGATGAACCTGTATGCCTATGCGCTGCAATCCGGAGCGGAAGGCAGCATCGAACGGGTACTCGATGTCAGCAACCTACTGGGCTGGCACGGCGATATGTATACCGACGGCAAGATTCACGGACATTTACGGGTCATGCCGGACGGCGAACTCTGGATCGGCACCCATCACGGCCCCTGGCCGGATGACGATTGGTACGCTGAAGGCTATCGGGGAAGCTGGTTGCTCAGTTACAATACCCGTACCGGGAATTCCGTGAACTGGGGTGTTCCGCTGGTTGGCAATTCTCTTTCCCATTTCTCGATCGATACCCGCAACGGTTTTTTACTCGGCGGCGGCACGCTCGACGATACACTCCTGTGTTGGGACCTCAACGAGAAGCGGGTGCGCTTCGCCGGCCACCCCCCGAATGGATGGAAATGGTGGCACGTGGGCCTTTTGCCCGACGAACGAACCGGCCTTTTCTGGGGCGCGGATATCAGCGAGGAACCGTACCGGTTTATGAGTTATGATCCGCGGCGCAACCGGTTCGAACGCCATGAACTGGAAATGCCGAGGCATCCCGAAACCGGGACGCAGGGATATTTCAACTATTTCACCTATGAACCCGACGACGAAGGATGGTATTACGGTTACGCCCGCAACCGGATGCTGTTCCGCTTGCGGCCCGACGGCCCGAACGGTCCCGAGACGGAAGCGCTGCATGCCACGCCCGGCCCCGTGCATCAGCTTTCGTTTTGCCCCGCAAAACGCTACCTGTATTACGTGCCGCGTTTGCGCGAATCGATGATCGTGCAGCAATACGATGTCAAAACCGGGAACGTCAAAACCCTTGGCTTTCTGCGTCGCCGGATTTTTGAAACCTACGGGTTGTCCGTCGGTAACGGCGCATACGGCGCCAAGGTTTGCGGTGACGGCAAATATGTGGTGATTCTCGAAAACGGCGCGTTTGCCGGTTGGGGCAGCGCCTTCGGCGGCCATCCCGTCGTTGTCGTGGTGGAAATCCCGGAGGATGAGAGGGAAGACCGCAGACCACAGACCACGGACCGCCGTGACTAAGAGTACCGAACAAAAATCCAACGGTAATGCATGGCAGTGGCTCACCGGAATATGCCTGAACCCCATCGACACCTGTCGACACACGTCGATCCTGTCGACTGAAGACTGAAGACGGAGATTAAGAGTGTTGGGAGATTAAGAGATCATAGACGGAAGAATTTCGCATATCATGAAAAACACCATTCGAGTTAGCTTAACCGATTGCGGCGGTCAACCGACCGTGGCGATTGATGGACAACCGCGTTTTCTCAGCGCGCCGTATCTTCCGAAAACGCGAGTCGAAAGTTTCGCGGTAGCCAAACCTGAAATCTGGCTGTTGCGCAACGTGACGTTCGATGTCGCGCCTGACGGTGTCCCCGATATTGCCGCAATTGGAAATTTACTGGACGATCTTCTGGCGCGCGATCCGGCGGCGCTGGCCATCATTCGCAGCGCGCCCCAAGCCCCGGATTGGTGGCTCGACCGACACCCTGACGATTGCATGCGGTTCGATCGCGATCCGCGCGATATTCCGGGGTATGAAACGTTTCGCGACGCATCCTGGGGTTCCGAAGCATGGCTGGATGCGCTTTGCGAATGGTATCGTTCGTTCTGCGTACAATTGCATCGCCGCTTTGAAGGCCGGGTGATCGGTCATCAGTTCGGGATGGGAACCAGCGCCGAGAACAATCGTATGGGTGCCAGCGCGCCATTTTGCGCCGATTTTTCGCCGGCCATGCAAGCCTGTTTCCGGAGCTGGTTACGGCGCGTTTACAAGGAGGACGCCGCCTTGCGCGCCGCCTGGGGACGCAACGATGTCACGCTCGATTCCGCGACTGTCCCGGAACGGCTCGAACGTTTGCGTACCGAGTGGTTCAGCTTTCGTTCTCCCCTGCGGCGGCAAGCCGCCGACTATCTGCGCTGTTTCGCGGAACGGGTCGAGGAGATCGTGATCCGCCTTTGTGAAACGGTCAAGGACGCTACCGACGGGCATTGTCTGGCCGGCAGTCATCTGGGCGCGTTTATGGATAATGGATTCCATGGCTATCTTTACAATCAGACCGCCATCAACATGACCCGCCGGGCGCTTGCGCATCCGGCCGTCGACTTGTTTACCTCGCCGCCGTCCTATATCAACCGGCAACCCGGCGGCGATGGCGTCTCCATGATGGCCACCGGCAGTGTGGGATTGCACGGAAAATTGATCTTTCAGGACCAGGATACGCGCACCTCGATCCTGCCGCCCGGATATCGGGAATCGTTCACGTTGGGACCGCTTGCGGCCGACCTTGCCGAAAGCGAGGGCGTACTCAAGCGCGATGCCGGAGCGGCCATTATTCGGGGATACGGTTTGTGGTGGCATGCCATGGCCCGCGGCATGTACGATCATCCCGCCGTCGGCCGTTGTATTGCCCGCCTGAACGCCATCGGCAGGCAAAGTCTGGATTTTCCGCGCGGCGTGGCGGAGCCGGGCATGGCCATGATCGTCGATGAAGAAAGCGCCTTTCATCAACAATGCGCGAATCGCCTCTTGTATCCGATGCTTTACGCCCAACGACAACAAGAATGGGGACGTACTGGAATCCCCTGGAACGTGTACCTGCATAATGATCTCGATCATCCCCGGATGCCTGATCATCGGGTATATTATTTTCTCAACACCTTCTATCTTACCGATGACGAAATCCGCCGCATTGAACGCAAGGTCAAACGCAATGGCGCGACCGTTATCTGGTCGATCGCGCCGGGCATCCAATCGCCCAACGGATTCGATCTTGCCCGCGTCGAACGTCTTACCGGATTCCGTCTGCGAGTGGCCGAGGTCGAAGCCCTGCCGCGGGTCGCCGTCACCCATTTTGAGCATCCCTATATCCGGGATATTCCGCCGCCCGGAGGCGATCCCTATCTTTCGGGCAACCGGCAATCCGCCTTTTTCGGCGTCGGTCCGATGGGTAACGACGATCACGGGTGCGCGATCGGTCCGCTGTTTTATGTCGACGATCCGCAGGCGGAAACCCTGGGCCTGCTCGAAGCCTTGCAGTTGCCGGGTTTCTGCGTCAAACCCATGGACGGCTGGACGTCTGTTTTTATCTCGGCGCCCATGCTGAATGCGCATCTGTTACGCAATATCGCCCGTGCCGCCGGAGTTCATGTGTATGCCGAAAGCGGGGATGTCGTGTTGCCCGGGAAAAGTTTTCTGACCTTACATGCGCGGTCCGCCGGCGAAAAACGGATCGTCCTGCCCGAACCCCGCGATGTATACGAATGCTATAAACAACGCGAAATCGGGCGAGGCGTTACCGAATTCCGCGACACGCTCGCCCGTCACGACACAGGTTTCTATTTCTTCGGCCAATGAAAGGCATGGCGGGCTTGGCCCGCAACCCAATTATGATTTATGAATTATGATTTATGATTCGGGAAAAATTGAAACACAAGACATGAAAGAACGGTCAACCGAAAGAACCACGAAAAAACGTGGTTATCACACCGAAAAGGCGTAAATGAACAAAATCCGGCAGATCCATTTCCAACATCGTGTGATCGCTTGCATTCATGGCGTCTATTGGATTGTGCTACTGATTGCGTCATCGGTGTACGGCGCCGCGACGCCGGTACGCGAAGGCCAGATCGCCGCCACGGTCGTGGTTAGCGAGACGTTTTTCGACGGCTGGGAAAACTTGCATCCGGCCCACCATCATTTCCGCGACACACCGTGGGTCGAGACCGCGATCAACGAATGGCGCGACCATCTCGGCTTGCTCGGCGAGGGCGAAATCGCCGTCGAACGTCTCGGACCGGACGCAATCGCCAAATCAGCCGACGTGGCAATAGAGGCCGGACACACCGTGCTGGTGCTGGCCTGCCCGATGACGGATCCCTCCGGCGCGGAACGATTACGAAACGCGGATGCCGATCCGGAATCGTTCCTGCTGACTGTCGGAGACCAGCGGATCCGGATTACCGGATTGACGCCCAAGGGCGTCTTGAACGGGGTGTACGAAGTGCTTGAACAATTGGGGTTCCGCTGGTACATGCCGGGCGAGTTCGGACGGGTCATTCCTCCCGGAACAACCTTCGAAATAGCCGCGCAGGATGAATTGCACAATCCCTCGTTCAATGTGCGCAGCCGGTTGATCGGAGCGGCTGATCCCTGGCTCTTTCGCATGCGTTGCAGCGCCTATCACTGGCCGGTAGGTCACGGTATCCGGCCATTTTTCGGGCGTAACCGGCGCCGTTACCTGGAAACTAATCCCGAATGGTTCGCCCTCGTGAACGGCGAACGCCGCCACACGCAAATGTGTCTTTCGCATCCGGAAGTGCTCGATTATGTCGTTGCCCATTTACGCGAAACCCTGCCGGATCTTGAACCCAATCCGCACGGTGTCCGCACGGTGGGCATGACCCCCAACGACGGCGGTAACTTCTGCCAGTGCGACGGCTGCCGCGCACTTGATCCTCCGGCGAACGCCATGCTGCAAACACCGCGGCCATCGATGACGGATCGCTATATCTGGTTCATCAACCAGGTACTGGAACGTGTCGGTGACGAGTCTCCAGATCTGCGTATCGGTTTTCTGCCTTATGCCGCGGTGATGGAACCGCCGGTGAAGGTCACGCCCGATCCGCGCATTTACGCCTTGATTGCCGAAATTCATGTCTGCCGCATCCATGGTCCCGGCAATCCGCACTGTCCGGAATCGAATTATCTGACCTGGCTGATGCGCGAATGGGGCAAATTGCTGCCCGTGGTACATAATTCGGGTTATTATTTCAATTTGGCTTGCCCGGGTTTTCCCTTCATGATGATGCATCGCATGCGGGATGAAATCCCGTTATTGCACCAATTGGGATCGCACGGCATCACCCGCGGAATCGGCAACGCCTATTGGGCAACCCATGGTCCGTCGTCGTATCTGGCGGCGAAACTGAACTGGAATGTGGACACTGATGTCGATGCCTTGCTGGATGAATTCTTCCATGCCTTTTACGGGCCGGCCGCCGATCCGATGCGCGATTATACGATGCTGATCGACCGGGCACTGTACACGGCGGACCAACACAGCGGCAGTTCCTGGGATCTGATTCATATCTATGACGAATCCGTACGTGAAGCGGCGCGCGCGGCGTTGCAGCGCGCCGAGGAACAGGTCGATGCTCTTGAGGACGGTTCGCGCTACGCCCTGCGGGTCGATGTGGCCGCCAAGGGCTGGGCCTATTTTGAAGCGTTCGCCCGCATGCTCGAAAACCGTCGCCAACACGATTTCGTCGCGGCCATGGCGGCACTGGAAGAGACGCGCGAGATCGGTCGTCAACTGGCGGAGGATTACGAATATCCGATGTTGCGGACGCAACCGGGCAGCGTATCGTATCGCCGTTTTCTGGATCTGTTCTTCGGCGCGGATACGGAAGCGGGATACGAACGCGTAACCGGCGAGAACCGTTTGCTTGCCGGTCTATCGCCGGAATGGGAGTTTTTGATGGAACCCCAGGGGATCGGCGAACGGATCGGTTTGCAAGATCCGGCCAATATCGGCGGCAACTGGGGAAAGATCGATACCCGCCATACCTGGAGCAACCATGGGTTACGCTATTATTATGGTGAAGCCTGGTATCGCCAGCGATTGCATGTGCCCGCTCCGCCGCCCGACCGCCGGGTCATGCTTTGGTTCTCCGGTGTGGATCGCGGCGCGCGCGTCTGGCTGAACGGCCACTTGCTGGGAACCAGTCCCGGTACCGAATTCGATATCGACGCGCATGGCGGCGTAACGCGTCCCTTCGAATTCGACGCTACCGACTTGATCCGGCCCGGGACCGAAAACACGGTGACGGTCAGAACCATTCGCGATATATCCAACGAACTGGGAACCGGCGGCCTGCGCGATACGGCCATGTTTTATATGTCGCCTGAACAAAGCGAATGAAAGAAATGGAGATTAAGCGTGTTGGTGTTTCAACCCCAAGGCGATAGGCGACCCGTCCCGGCCGAGGCGAACGTCCAACATCGAAGTTAATAAGTAACCGTTCACGGTTCAACGGTTCAGAGGTTCAGAGGTTTTTTCGGAGTTTTCGTAAAATAAAGTCAATTCCGCGTCAGGATATTACACTTTTTTGTTTGTTTCCGGCCAAGATTGCCTTCACTTTTGATGTTTTCAAGCGCTGAATTAGATTGTCATATGCTGCTTTTCTTCAACCGTGAACCGTGAACCTTGAACCGTGAACGCTTACGTTAATAAAGGCATCGCTTCGCGGAGATCATGTTTACGGCTCTTTGTGGCCGAGGTCGGCCCGACCTCGGCACCCCATGGCCCGACACCCGACACCCGATCCCATCCATAAGCTCCGCATGCATTTTCTTGTTTTTTACGCCAAAAGCGTTAGAATAAGTCACTAAACCCTTTGAAAGGTAAATAGTTACGCAGAAAAACGTGCTGTCGGCGTTGACAGAACATTCAAAACAGAACATTCAGAACAGAAAGGAAACACCATGAATTCTCTGAGCAAAAAGGTAGGCTTGATCATGATCGCGGGATTTTCGCTTTTTGTCGTTGCTTCGTCCGCGCAAACCGAAATTTACACGCTGATTCAATTGCATCAAGTAAGAAACGATCTGGCGGGCGATTTTGTGCTGATGAACGATATTGACGCCTCGCCCACGTCCGCATGGAACGAGTTGATCGATGCCGGAA
>PWZG01000382.1 GCA_003567575.1 PVC group bacterium
CCTTAGAGCAATGGCAGTCTAACGGTTGGTTGAAGCCACATACGGTCACACGGCGGGAAGTTGATAACCTGCTTGCCATAGTGCGCCGTGATTTGATTGATGCGCGCCAAAATGCCATTTCAGACGACTGGCGTTTTGGGATCGCCTACAATGCCGCGTTAAAGCTTTGCACGGTACTTCTGAACGCCGCCGGTTACCGTCCTTCACAGAATTTGGCACATTATCGCACACTGCAAGCACTTCCCATCATTCTGGGCGCCGAACGTAAGGCTGATGCGGAATATCTGGACGCCTGTCGTACCAAGCGAAATGTTGTGGAGTATGATTATATCAATGGAGCGACGGCTGCCGATGCGGATGAACTGATCGCGTTTACAGAGTCGTTGGATCGAGATGTACGTGAATGGCTTACAAGGCATAATCCTCATCTGATCGGAGTCAGCGAACGCAGTCGATGACTGGCTCCACGGGGTCAGTCTTAGCGTGCGCGTGGTACCGAAGAATCCGGGAAACCGCCCCCAGCGGAAGCCGGAGGAGGGACGGGGCACGCCGGGATAAATATGACGGAATCGTTAATGGGAAACACGGGAGATACAATGGAATCTCGGACAGTGTACACGAGACAGCAACGAATAGCGGAGCTGGCGGGATAAACGCCGCGCTTTCGCCTGGTGTCATTGAATCAGTATCTGGATGTGGAGTGGTTGCAAGAAGCCTACCGGCTGACGCGCAAGAGTGATACGGCGGCTGGTGAGCAAGTGGCTTCATGCGGGAGTGATGGAAGAAGGGGCCATTTGGTACCCGGTCATTAGGGTGACATCTTAACATGTAACAACCATCTTGACGTATTTAGTGCCTTAAACACACGAAACCGCCATAAAAAACAAGAAAACCGTTAGCCGTTCACTCGCGTGGTCTCCCTCTCCCTCTGGGAGAGGGCCGGGGTGAGGGTTGGCGAAGCCATTAGTGACTTATTCAAGCATGTTTGCGCAGAAAAACAAGAAGATTTATGCGGAACTGATGAATGGAATCGGGTGTCGGGTGTCGAGTGTCGGGTTGTTTCCGGAAGATGATTTGGCACAATCATCGCCGTGGATCCATGGGGCGCATGTCGCCTGCCTGTGCCGCCACGGCAGACAGGGCCCGACGTACGCCGGGAAAGTTCGACCTCGGGCCCGGACGTCGCCCTCCGGGCACCGGCGGGTACGCGAGGTCGTGCCATGGGATGCCGAGGTCGGGCCGACCTCGGCCACAAAGAGCCGTGAACATGATCTACGCGAAGCGATGCCTTGCTAACTTCGATGTTGGACGTTCGCCTCGGCCGGGACGGTTTGCCTATCGTCTTGGGGTTGAAACACCAACACGCGAATGGCACCTTTTCCCTTGAAATCCGCTCCTTATGGCAAAACTACAGGTCCCCAGAGTTTGCATCTTGCCGTGGATCGTGGTATCGTTCGCTTTTCCCAAGCGGGGTAACAGTTTTTAAAACGCAATCAAGGAGAGAAATCATGAGTTCCAACGAAATCGTTTCTATCGGATCACGGCGCGAATTATTTATCGATGACGTGATGATCGCTTCGCTGACGGGCGGCGCGCGACGTATTGCGCATGCGCCGCAACCGCGCGGCATAGTGTTGGAACACGATCGCGTTTGGGAAGGGAATACCAGCGCGTATCACAGTTTTTTTCCGGACGGCGGCGGTGTGCGCGTGTATTATCGCGGTTCGCAAAGTAATCCCCGCCTCGGCGGCGGCGGCTCGCATCAGGTGGCCTGCATGGCCGAAAGCGATGACGGCATCCATTTTCGTAAACCCGTACTCGGTGTCATTGAATTCCAGGGATCGACCGCCAATAATATCGTGCATGACGGCATCGCCAAACACAATTTCGCGCCGTTCAAGGATAGCCGGCCGGGTTGCCCGTCCGAACAACGCTACAAAGCCTTGGGCGGCAGCGGCAAGACCGGTTTGATCGCCTATTACTCGCCGGACGGCGTTTACTGGAAACCGGCATCCGACAAACCTGTGATCACCGACGGCAAATTCGATTCGCAGAATTTGGCGTTTTGGGATAGTGTACGCGGCGAATATCGCGCCTATTACCGCGACTTCAAAAAACATGATCCGGAACAGCAGGGCATACGCGACATCAAAACGGCGACATCGCAGGATTTCATTCAATGGACGGAAGGTCAATGGCTGGAATATCCCGGTGCGCCGGTGGAGCAGCTTTATACCAACCAAGTGACGCCATGTCCGGGCGCACCCCATTTGCTGATCGGGTTCCCGACCCGCTATCTGCCGGATCGCGGCCAGATCACCGAAGGGTTACTAATGTCGAGTCGTGACGGCGTGGTGTTCCAACGCTGGGGCGAAGCCCTGATCCGGCCGGGATTAAACCGTGAACGATGGGGTAATCGCTGCAATTATGTCTGGCATGGAATCATCGAGACCCCTTCCGATCTTCCCGGCGCACCCAACGAATGGTCGATTTACTCGACCGAAAGCTATTACGAGGGCGCGGTCAACCATGTGCGGCGCTTTACGGTACGGATGGAAGGGTTCGTTTCAGTCAACGCAACCCTGTGCGGCGGCGAGATGATTACCCGGCCATTGACGTTCACCGGAAACCGCTTGCTGCTGAACGTCTCAACCGCCGCCGCTGGCGCACTGCGGGCTGAAATCCAGACACCCGATGGCCAACCGATCAAGGGATTCGAGATGGCGAACTGCGAGGAAATATGGGGCGACACTCTCGAAAGGGAAGTTGTCTGGAAAGATCAACCCGATCTTGGCGCCCTTGCCGGACAGCCGGTGCGTCTGCGGTTTACGTTGAACGACGCAGATCTTTATAGTTTTTGTTTCGTATAAGTGTCATCCTATGGAATAATGGAATATTGGAATAATGATAGAAGGCCAAAACCGCTATCTTGCAAGCGGAAAAGATGCAATGCAAAATTGGTCCAATGCCTGACGCTGAAACCGTAACCGTCAGAGTGCCATAAGTTTCCATCATTCCAATGTTCCCATATTCCAACATTCCGCTAGGGAGAAGTAGATTATGATTGTAGACGATATCAGAAACGCGGTGCTTTATGGCGGAATCGCCGATCGGATGCGAAGTGCATTCGAATATCTGGTTGTGACGGATTTCGACGATATGGCGTTGGGCAGATACGCGATTGATGGCGACAACCTTTTCGCGTTGGTTCAGCAGTATGAAACCAAGGCACGAGACCAGGGCGTATGGGAAGCTCATCGCCGGTACATTGACGTGCAATATATCGCTACGGGTATAGAAACAATCGGATATGCGCCTATCGATGGATTGAAGGTCACCCAACCTTATGCAGATGATAAGGATTGCGTGTTGCTTGCCGGAAACGGCGATTTCCTGACAGCCCGCGCCGGGACTTTTTTCGTGTTTTTCCCGGAAGACGCTCACATGCCGGGGTTAACCCATACCACGCCGGGCACGGTGCGTAAGGTGGTCGTCAAGGTCCTGATTGGGGCCTGAACTGGAAAGCGGGCCGCATGAATACCAGGATGCATTTCGCCAACGGTGACGTGCCTGCTGTTCTTCCCGACCAGACGGATGTTCTGCGGTTGCCCGCCCAGTCCGCCGCCGCCGCGCCGGGATGGCTTATCCGACAGGCCTTGGATAATCCCGCCGACTCGCCTGTATTGTCGGAAATCGTGCGCGCCAAGATGCTTTCGGTAAAATATCCCCGTGTCGTTATCGTGGTATCGGATAATACGCGACCCATTCCATACAAGGGTTCATCCGGAATTCTCGCGCCCTTGATCGAGACCCTCCTAACCGCCGGTATCCGGGCAAAACACATTACGCTGTTGGTTGCGACCGGCACCCATGCACCCATGGATGATAAGGCGTTGCGCCGCATGCTCGGCGATCAAGTTTTCAAAGCCGGTATATCGGTTCGCAACCATGATTGTACCGACTCATCCGGTCTTATCCATCTGGGCCGGAGTTCGAGAGGCAATATGGTTTACGTGAATCGTACGTATATGGAAGCGGATATAAAAATTCTGACCGGTTTGGTGGAAAGCCATTTCATGGCCGGCGCCTCCGGCGGCAGGAAAGCTATTTGCCCGGGAATTATCGGCGAACAAAGTACGTTTGTCTTTCACGGCGCGGCCATCTTGTCGCATCGCAATGCCCGCGACCTGGTCCTTGACGGTAATCCGGTCCATGAAGAAGCCTTGGAAATCGCCGGTATGGCGGGGGCGGATTTTAGCGTGAACGTCACTCTCAATCGCCGGCATGAAATGACCGGCGTCTTTGCGGGTGGTCTGGACACCGCGCATCGGCAGGCCGTGGAAACCTTGCGCAAACATGTGGAAATACCCATCCACCGGACGTATGATATGGTCGTGACCCACGGCGGCTATGTGGGGGTCAACCATTACCAGTGCGCCAAGGCCGCGGTGGCGGCCATCCCCGCCTTGCAGTCCGATTCCATTCTCTTTATGCCGGCCAGTACCACCGATGTGGAGCCCGTCGGAAGCGTACGTTACAAAAAAGTACTGGCCTTGCTTAAGGAAACGGGCGCCGCCGGGTTTTCGAGACAAATTCTCGAAGCGTCCTGGGATTTTGTTCCCGAACAATGGCAGGTCCAGATGTGGGCCAAGGTTTTTCAGATTATCCCGACATCGAATTTCTATTTTTTCAGTCCGTATCTCACGCAAGACCATTGGGCTGATTTACCGGGGAACAATGCCGCCGATCTTGTGACAGCGTTGCCACCGGCCGCCAATCCGGAAACCCGGATCGGCGCCGTTACGCAAAATGGCGTGACCTGCTTGATCGATAGATTTCGAAGCGCGCATGGCCGCAACCCGAGTATCGCATTTCTCGCCGACGGTCCGTACGGCGTGCTGAAACGAACATTTTAATGCATTTCGGTGTCAACCGTGCCGATTCCCGCCCGATAGAAGTGGAAATGCACGTTGGGATGATCGGCCAGCAGCGACATCGGAACGGCCGAATCGGCAATGCGCTTGGAAATCATCAGGGTCGTCAAACGCATGCCGAACGGATTATCATGCATGCCGGCTTGCCAGATGGATACCTTTTCCGATTTCCAGGTTTCGACCGGTCCCACCGTGGTGGCCTGGGTTGGTACCAGCGAGATGTTGCCGCCGCCCGAGGTGCGGGCGTTCTGCGCAATCGTCAACGGATGCAAGTCCACGACGCGTGCCGACAGTTTGCGGTATTCCGCCGCCGGCATCGGTTCGTTTTTATATTTCCCTTTGCGTTTTGGCGGATCGTTGAAAGCCCAGTGTTTCACATCTCCCTGACCGCCCTGCATGACTACGCAACGCACATCGTCGAAACTGCGCGTGTAGGCGGACAGGTCACCGGAGGGAAAGTGTAACTGCGCTTTCGGGATACGCAGTTTGCGATCGATCTTGTTAAAACACAAATTGTCGTCGGCCTTAGAGAACGACAACGGATGATTGGTTGCGACCGGTTTGCCGTCCTCAACCCATTCGTCCATGCCCCAGAAATGGGCGTCTTTGAGATTCAATGCCAATGCATTGACGATGCGTGCAACCAGTGGAAGTTGTTCGGTGGGGCCGATCGGACCGCAGATGCCGGCGGGATTGTCGGGCGTGGATTGACGCCAGGCCGAAATGTATTCCAGCGCTTCCGCGGTGTAGAAATCTTCCAGGGTATCGTAAAACGATACTTGAAATCCCGGGCGCGAGAGCTTGCGCAGATCGTTTGCCTTCAGTCGGGCGGCGTCCTGGATCAGGTCCGTTTCCAGCGTGGTGTAATCCCACCATTGCGGGGCGACTTTGCTGATGGGTCTTGACATGGTATGGTACTCCTTCTTTTTACTGGTTTAACCATTCGGTATAAGCCGGATCGATACGATAATTCTTGCCCAGGGCGTCGGCCAATGGATCGGCCGATTGCGGCCCGAATCCCAGGGCGCTGTGCCGGCGCCAGCCTTCGGCAGACGTGAAAACTTGCGATTGTTCGCCGACCATCCTGGCGAACCGCGCCATGTCATCAAGATAGGCATCCATTCCCTGCGTCTGGTCAAGCCATTCCTTCTGTGAACGGTGACAGGCCAGCATGGCGCGCTTTTTATCCATATACGGCGTAATATCGACATAGCCCTCCACCGGTACCCGTCGCCGCATGTTGTCCCGCAATCCGTGTGGCATGGCATGATATATCGCCGTGTCGCCATCCCATATCGGTTGCGGGGGATCCGTGACATGATTGATGCTGGCACGGGAAAACGCGCCCGTGACGACAAGTCGCGCCGTGTTCTGGTGGTCTTCCATATAGTCTTCCAGCGAATGGGTCAGGATAATATCGGGCTTGATTTCTCGAATGACGGCACTGACCTTCAGCAACAGCGGGCGGTCGTAGAAAATATAGAAATCGTCGGTGATCGACGGATGCATCACGGCGCCGGCCAATGCGGCGGCATCGCATGCCTCTTGCCGGCGCGTACGGACGATGCGTTCGCGATCAAGCGTGGCCGTACCACCGGAACCGGTTCCAATCGTCCACATATGAATCCGGGCGCCGGCATCCTGCAGCCGAAGCATGGTTCCGATCATCGCGAACTCAATATCGTCGGGATGCGCACCGACGCCCAGCACCGTTAATGTGTCGCCAGCGTTGGACTGATTATTCATAATTTTCCATCATTCCAATGTTCCAATTTTCCATCATTCCGCATCCCTAAGGGATGCTGGTGGTTTTGTTAATACAACCACGTCATGTCTTGATATCAACCTGTATCACATACGGGCTTCAATCCGCTACCCAGAGGTCGCGGCACGCGACACCCGGCACCCGTAACTATTACCGTGTTGAAGACGAAGAATCAAGCATATTATTGAGCGGCGGACGCTCATTTGGTAAATTACCGGCGATTTATTGGGTGTTATTATCCGCAAAATCGGATAATGCATCGAGCACGGCGGCGACAGCGTCGGTTTCGGGCAGGGTTTTACAGTATTGGCCCCGGATATATAGCGCCACTTTACCCGCTCCGCCGGCGATGGCGATATCGGCTTCGCGCGCTTCGCCCGGTCCGTTGACCATGCAGCCCATGACCGCGATCAGCGGCGCTGTCTGCATGCTTTGGGCGTGGCGTCCGCCGTAACGGCGATTGACGACGGTTTCAATACGTTGCGCCATCGCTTGCACGTTGACCGATGTGCGGGCGCATGTCGGGCAGGAGATGACCCGCGGTGCGGGCGCACGCAGTCCGAGCGATCGTAGAATATCCAGCCCGACCTTGACTTCGTGCCATGGCGCCGCCGTCAGTGAAACGCGGATCGTATCGCCGATTCCTTCCGCCAGCAAGATACCCAGCGCTACGGATGATTGCACTGCGCCGCTCAAACGGGTGCCCGCTTCCGTTACGCCGAGATGCAGCGGGTAATCGGTCTGACGGCTAAGTAAACGATAGGCTTTAATCGTGCGGATGGTATCAGATGCTTTGACGGAAATCTTTATGGCATCGAAGTTTGCCGCTTCCAGCAGGCGTACATGGTGCAGTGCACTTTCAACCAAAGCCGCCGCGGTCGGCGCGCCGTGTCGCGCGAGAATATGTTTTTCCAATGAACCGCTGTTGACGCCGATACGGATCGGCGTACCGCGGTCGCGGGCGGCGCGCGCCAGTTCACGCACCTTGATATCGCTGCCGATATTGCCGGGATTGATGCGTAATCCGTGGACGCCCGCTGCCAGTGCGGCCATGGCCAGTTTGTGATCGAAATGAATATCGGCCACCAGCGGGATGCGGCAGCGCGCGCAATAAACGCGTAATGCATCCGCCGCCGCCATGTTTGGAATTGCCAGGCGCACCAAATCGGCGCCGCATGCTTCCAGTCGCCGGATTTGGCGCAGGGTAGCGACGGTATCGCGCGTATCGGTCTTGGTCATCGTCTGGACCGAAATCGGCGCATCGCCGCCGATTTTCAAATCGCCGATCGTAATCGCGCGTGTTGACCGTCTCGCGGCTGTGACGGCCTCCGCCACGTTGTGGGATGATGGATTGCAGCCGCTCACGGGTAAACCTCGCTTTACTCGTCTTCGTTCAATGTCGTGTTTTGTTCGCCTCGCCACAGACGCGGTATAAATTGGGTGACATCGCGGAAGGTAAGCAACAACATCAGGGCGATCAACAACACGGCGAAGACATGGAGCAATGCGTGCAGCACGCGCGGATGGACGCGTCGGCGCGTGATCATCTCGAACAAGGCGAACATGATATGCCCGCCGTCCAAAATCGGGATTGGCAGCAGGTTGATGATGGCCAGGTTGATATTCAGAAAACGCGTAAACGTCAGGGCGCTCATAAGGCCGGCGCTGACCTGTAACCATAACATCGTCAGGACGGTGACCGGACCGCCGACGCCGCGCGTGGCTTCCCGTCTTTCCGTTCGCCGGAATAACGCGGTGAGTAAACGGAATACGGGCGCCGCATCATTGCGCAATTGGGTCAGGGGACGCGGCACCCCTTCTTCGGCGAATTCGATGCCGATCAATGGACGTTCGAAAACCGGATGCATTTCCGGGACAACCGCAATTTCAAGGGTTTCTTTTTTTCGTTGCACCGTCAAGACAACTTCCTGGCCGTCGCGTTCGCTGATCAGGGTGATCATGTGGATCGGGCTTCCCAACGGTATGCCGTCCAGCGCCAGAATCCGATCATTGCGCAAGATACCGGCGGCTTCAGCCGGCGACTCCGGTTGCACCGAACGGACGACGCACGGACCGCCCGGATAAAGGCCGGGGATCATCTGAATGTCGAAATCCATTTTTTCCGTCGGCAACGTTACTTGTTGTGGCGCGTCAACGCCGCGTTGGACGGTGAGCACAGGTTCTTCCGACAAGGCAGCGACTTGGATGAATCCGGTCCAGCTCGATACGCGTTCGCCGTTGACACTGAGAATGCGGTCGGCCGCGCGCAAGCCGGCATCGTACGCTGCGGTGTTTTCCTGTACCATGCCGATGACTACGCCTTCGCCGGATGGATCGGCCGCGGGGGCCGCGCCGTAAAACGTCCATGCCAGCCAAGCTAGGATCAGGGCCAAAATGACGTTTCCCGTTGCGCCCGCCAGCGAGACGACGATCCGTTTCCAGGTCGCCACCGGCGGTAACGGTTCCGAACGTTCGCCACTGTTTTCCTGGTTCGCCTCCTGTTCGCGTCGTTCAGCCGACGGCGGTTCCATCTGGGGTAAGGCGACATAGCCCCCGAACGGAATCGCGGCGATTTTATAGGTAATCCCGTTGCGTTTGGTCTGCCAAAGCGCCGGTCCGAATCCGATCGAAAACACATCAACCACCATGCCGCATAGTCGCGCGGAAATGTAGTGACCGAATTCATGAACCAGGATGGTTAATCCCAACAGCAGAAAAGCGCCGATAACACTCAGTACGATAATCAGTATGGTCGAAATAGATTCCATGGGTATTTCCTGGCCGGATATTCGCGACGGTTGCTTCCCGTGTTACGGGTACGGCATTATCGTGAACCGGTTGTCTGGTCGTGGTGATGTGGATTAATGCGTCGCGGCCGCTTCGATACGCGCCCACTTATCCGTTTCCAATATGGCATCCAAGCCGGGGTGGGGGATTGTGTCGTGTCGTTCCATAACACGCTCTACTATACGCCAAATACCCGCAAAAGGCAAGTCGCCATCAAGAAATCGTTGTACCGCCACTTCGTTGGCGGCGTTGAGCGCGGCCGGAAACGTGCCGCCCCGGTCCGCTGCCACGCGGGCAAGTTGTAAACACGGAAATCGCTGCATATCCGGCGACTCGAAATGTAATGCCGCTGCCTGGGCGAGATCCAGCGGCGGCAAGCCCCCGTCCAGCCGGTCGGGCCAGGTTAAGGCATACTGGATGGCGTAACGCATGTCCGGCGGACTCAATTGCGCCAGCAGGTTGCCGTCTACAAACTCGACCAGCGAATGCACCAGGCTTTCGCGGTGTAACAGAACGGTAATGCGGTCGACGGAAACCCCGAATAACCAGTGGGCTTCCATGATCTCGAGGCCTTTATTCATCAGTGTCGCGGAATCAATACTGATTTTACGGCCCATACGCCAACGTGGATGATTCAGCGCCTCTTCGGGGGTCACCTTCTCGAAGTCGATATCCGGGCGGAACGCGAACGGGCCGCCGGACGCCGTCAGCAACAGACGTCGGACCGATCTTTCGGGTTCGCCGTGTAAACACTGGAACAGCGCGTTGTGTTCGCTGTCGACCGGCAGGATCGGAACTTGCGCCTGCCGGGCCGCGTCCATGACCAGTTCGCCGGCCGCAACCAATACTTCCTTGGTTGCCAGCGCGATGCGGCAGCCGCGATGGATCGCTTCCAGCACCGGCAGCAGACCGGCCACACCGTTGACGGCGCAAACCAGTATATCGGCCGTCTGGTCGTTGATCAATTCAACGCAGGCATTCGCGCCGCGGAAAACACGTACGCCGTCCAGCTTGGTGACCGCCGTCTTGTGTGGCGCTGTAATCGCCAGATGCGATACCCCGTACGCGACCGCCTGCGCGAATAAACGGTCGATGTTGGTTTCCGCCGCCAAACCGACGATTTCGAAACGGCCCGGCAAAGAGGAGACAACCCGCAACGTATTTTCGCCGATCGAACCGGTGCTGCCCAGGATAATGATCCGTTGCGGCGCCGCCGATCCATCGCGAACCGAATCGCCGCGCCCTGCCGTGGAAATAACCTGTGTCGTTGTCTTCAAGAGTAATCTTCGCTTCGCCCGATTGTTTTCAGAGCTGCCATAATATCACTCTTGGCCGGATCTGCAAGTTATCTCAATCCTCGCCGTTTTTTCCTCTCACAAACCGGCACCCCGCATACCAACGCTCACGTTCACTTTCCTCGTGCCGGCGGCAGATGGATGCAATGACCGTTGGCGGCCTCCGCCGCTTCCATCCAGGATTCCGACAGGGTGGGGTGGGCATGGATCGTGTGCGCAATTTCCGTCACCGTCAATTCGGCGCGAATGGCTACCGTCGCTTCGGCAATCAATTCTGTGGCGTGCGGACCAACGGACTGCGCGCCCAGTAACTGGCCGGTGTCGGCGTCGGCAATCCATTTGACGAAACCGGTGGTGTCTCCCAGCGCCATGGCTTTGCCCAGCGCCATGAACGGGAATCGTCCGGATATCACGTTACGTTCCTGCTCCCCGGCCGCCAGTTCTCCCATGCCGACCGCACCGACTTCCGGGGTCGTGAAGATACAGGCGGGAACCAACGTCTCCAGGCGGGCACGTTCTTTGCCGAACCAATTGTCGACGATACGCAACGCCTGACTGGTGGCGGCATGTGCCAGTTGGGGTCCGCCGTTGACGTCGCCGGCGGCGGCAATCGATGCCGTACGCGTCAGGCCCCAGGCATCGACAGGAATGTAACCGCGTTCATCAAGCGACAGACCGGCTTTTTCCAATGCTAATCCCTCAGTGACCGGAATCCGGCCGACCGCGGACAGCAACAGTTCCGCGTTTACGGACTCGTCGCCGCAACGGCCGCTAACTTTTTTGTCATCGGCTTCGATATCTTGCAGCGCCTGTCCCGTAAGGATCCGGATTCCGAGATTCTTTGTCATTGCATCGCGTACGGTACGGCGCACATCTGTATCCAGAGTCGTCAGAATATCATCCAACAATTCGACAATCGTCACCTTGACGCCCAGACGGGCGGCCATGCAGGCGAATTCGCAACCGATAATGCCGCCGCCGAGTACAATCAATGATTTGGGTAAACTGTCGATATCGAGAAACCCGCGACTGTCAACCACCCGCGCATGATCCGGCAGAAACCGCGGTCGCGCCGGGGTGGTACCCGTGGCGATCAGCACGCGTTTTGCCGACACGATCTCTTCCACGCCGTCGGCCTTTTGCACCACGATATGGGTGCGGTCCCGGAACCGTGCGGTCCCCGTAAGGTGCTCAATCTTGTTCCCTTTGAGCAAGCCCTTGATGCCTTTACGCAATCCGTCGACCACCGAATTCTTGCGCGCGATCATTTTTCCGTAATCTACCGTCGGTTTACCGTGTTGAATCCCGTAATCGGCGGACTCCATGGCCGACGCGTAGCGGTCGGCCGCCGAAATCAGGGTTTTGGTGGGAATACATCCCCAGTTCAGACACGTGCCGCCCAGTTGTTCCCGCTCGATGATGACGACGCGCGCACCGTGTTGTGCCGCGCGGATCGCCGCCGGATAGCCGGCGGGACCGGCGCCAATAACTACGAGGTCAACGTTTTCCATAACTCCATATCCTCCAGTTTGTCTTTGACGGCATTGATGAACCGCGCACCGACGGATCCGTCGATGATGCGGTGATCGCTCGATACCGTCATTTTCATCATTGAGCGTACCACGATCTTCCCGTCGCGAACGACGGCCTTCGGCTGCGTCGAGGCGACCGCCAGAATGGCGCCTTCGCCCGGATTAATGATCGCGGTAAAATTCTCCACATTCAACATGCCCATGTTGGAGACGGTGAACGTGCTGCCGCTCATTTCATCCGGCAACAGTTTCCCGTCGCGTGCCTTGGTCGACAACGTAACGATCTGCTGTTGCAATTCAGATAGGTTCAGCGTTTCCGCATCACGTATGACCGGGACCACCAGGCCCTCTTTCAGCGCGGTCGCCATGCCCAGATGAATATGGCTGTTCCAAATCACCGTATGATCTTCGTAACGGCTGTTGACGACCGGAAACGCTTCCAGCGCCAGGATTACCGCTTCGATAATAAATACCGTTACCGTATAGTCCTTGCCCGTTTCCTTGAGCTGACGCCGTAGTTGCAGTAATTCGGTCATATCGACGTCTACCGTAACATAAAAATGCGGCGTTGTGGTAAAACTCTGCGTCAGGCGGTCGGCGATGACCGAGCGCATGCGGTTCATTGGCTGCGGCCGTTCCGCCAATGCGCGCCGGATATCTGTAACCAGGATGCGGCCACCGTCACCGCTGCCGCGGACGCTCAATACGTCGATCCCTTCCGCAATCGCCAATACCAGTGCGGCAGGCGTTATCGGGCGCTGATCGTAACCTTGCTCGGATAGATAGCGGCGAACGTCGGCTTCAACAATGCGGCCGCCGGGTCCCGTACCGGCAATCGAACGGTAATCGATCGCCGAACGCCTTGCCAATGCACGGGCACGCGGCGAAATCGCTTTCCGTTCCACGGTTGGCGCCGGCGTCGGCGCGGTGGCGGGTGCGGATGCCGGACGCGATACGGCCGGCGTTGCGGCGGATACCGTTGGTTGCGGCGTTGTCGCCGGGGCCGCGGCCGCGGGAGCGGTCGATTCCGGTTTGGCTGTGGCGGCGGGTGTCGCCGCAGTCGCAGCCGCCGGTGCCGCCGGTGCCGCCGGCGGCGCATCAGGGATAGTTTCGCCCGGTGCGCCGATGTATCCGACAACCGACATCACGGGAACGGTTTCCCCTTCGTCGACGAATGTTTTCAGTAAGGTGCCTTCAAAGAAGCTTTCGACTTCGAGCACGGCTTTATCGGTCTCGATCTCAAAGAGAATGTCTCCTTTATCGATCTTGTCGCCAACGGTTTTATGCCATTTGACGATGGTTGACTCTTCGGCTGTTTGGCCGAGTTTGGGCATTGTAATCGCTTGTGCCATGATGTGGCTCTCCCTTTTTATAATGTCGTGTCGTTCAAGGCGCTGACCATTGAACGGTTGAACCCTTCATGCTTCATACCAATTGTTTGGCGGCGTTGACAATGTCGGCGGCCGTCGGCAGAAAGGCGGCTTCCAGAATATGCGATTGCGGCGCAATCCCGTTCTTGGCGCCAACCCGCAACACCGGCGCGTCCAGGTCGTCGAAGGCTTCAGCCATAATCGTCGAGGCGATTTCGCCGGTAAAACTACCAATATTGATGGCCTGCGACACCACGATGCAGCGACCGGTCTTACGGACCGATGCCAGAATGGTGTCCATATCCAGCGGTACCAGGCAGCGGATATCGACGACTTCCACGTCGAGTCGCATCTCGGTCCCGATGATGTCGGCGGCTTTCAGCGCATCCGCGACGGCGGGTCCCCAGGTGACGATCGTCAGATCCTTGCCCGCCCGTTTGATGTCGGCCGTGCCCAACGGGATGATGGTGTCACCCTCCGGGACGACCGATTTCTCGCCGTAAAGCAACTGGGATTCGACGAAAAGCACCGGGTTATCGTCGCGAATCGCCGCTTTCAGCATGCCTTTGGCGTCGGCAGCGGTTGACGGATAAGCCACGTACAGACCCGGGATATGGGCAAACATGCTTTCCAGCGTTTGCGAATGCTGGCCGCCGTATCCTTTGCCGCCGCCGACCGAGGCACGGATGACGAGCGGAATTTTTACGTTGGCGCCGGACATATAATGCCACTTGGCCGCCTGATTGCTGATCGCGTCGGAAGCCATCAAGGCGAAATCCATATACATCAGTTCGACCACCGGACGCAGCCCCGACATCGAGGCGCCGACCGCCGTACTGCAGATCGCGGCTTCCGAAATCGGCGTATTGAATACGCGCTGACGGCCGAAGGTTTCCAGCAGATGTTTGGTGGCCTTGAAGGCGCCGCCGTAATCGGCCACGTCTTCACCATAAAAAATCACCCGGTTATCGCGAATCATTTCCTCGAGCAACGCTTCCTTGATTGCATCGCGGTACGTCAGCATGCCGTCGGCCGTCCGCTTGATTTCCGGCGGAGGATTGATCAACGTCGTCTTGGCATGAGCCTCGGGAACCTTGTCCGCACACGTGTCGGTGTACATGAACTTGATCACATCCGCCGGATCCGGATCGGCCGCCGCCGCTGCCGCGCGCGCTGCCGCCGCGTTACGGTCGATGACGCGTTGCTGCAACGTCTTCAACGTTTTCGGCGTCAATATCTTGGCATCCAGCAGTTGTTGCGAGTAGGTAGCGATCGGATCGACCGTACGCCATGCTTCTTCTTCCTCGCGCATACGGTATTCGTTGCGCGGATCGCTTAGCGAATGACCGTAGTAACGGTAGGTATCCACTTCGATCAAATACGGACCCTGTCCCTTGCGGCAACCGGCCGATGCCCGGTGGATCGCGTCGCGAACCGCCAGAACATCCATGCCGTTGACCGTTTCCGCGTGCATGTTGTTGTCCGCGAACCCGGCTGCGCGACGGGCCAGCGGATCAACGCCCAGGACTTCCTCGTCGGCACGGCCCGTCATGCCATAGTGATTGTTCAAGATGACAAAGATAATCGGCAACCCGAAGGCGTCATCTTTGGCCAGATGATTGGTAAACTGTTTCTGGGCAGCCCAGTTGAGCGATTCCAAAACAATACCGTTGGCATAGGCGCCGTCGCCCGCGAACGATAAAGTCACACGCCCGTTCTTGAGGTAGCGGCACGTCATCGCCGCTCCCGTCGCAATCGGTACGCCGCCGCCCACAATCGCGTTCGCACCCAGATGGCCCAGCGCAAAATCGGCAATATGCATGCCGCCGCCGCGACCGCGACAATAACCGGCTTCCTTCCCGAATAATTCGGCGATGGTTCGGAAGATATGATCCTCCAGTGCCGCATCCAGCAATTGTTTACGCGTTTTAGCTTCAGATTCCGGTACGCGCTGCCGTAACGCATCGGTATCGAGCGAACGCAACGCAATCATTCCCTTGGCAATACTGTCGCCATGGCCGCGGTGTGTTGAGGTAATGTAGTCCAACGGCGCCAACCCCGTGCAGGCGCCGACGGATGCCGCTTCCTGGCCGATCGAAACATGCGTCGGCCCGCGGTAATTGAAACCTTGAATCGGTTCGTAGGCGTCGGAACGCAGTTTGACGATCATCTCCTCGAATTCGCGGATCGTCAGCATGTCTTCCAATAAGTCGATGGCTTGCCCGCGCGTCACGACGCCGGCATCCAGTTCTTGTTTAACTGTGCCTTTGTAACCATAACAAGGGATTGTGCCGCAGGATACTTTGCGCGGTTTGAATACCGGTTGCAGGTTGCTCAGAAAGTTCGGACTCATAATGCTACTCCTTTTTTTTGATGAAAATGTTTGTTGTAGAAGGTTAAACCGTTGTTACGCGAATTCCCTGTTTGCGCAACGTACGCGCCGTTGCCGCACGCAGATTACTATCGGTAATCAAGGTATGAATGTTTTTCGAATCGCCAAAATGTACAAACGATGTCCGCCCGATTTTCGTGCTGTCGGCCAGCAATACCGTTCGCCGCGCGCGCGCCATTATCAGGCGCTTGGTAAACGCTTCATTGGGATCGGTCGTCGTCATGCCGTTCTCAACCGTCAAACCGAGGGTACCCACGAATGCAATGTGGGCCTGTATCTGCTCCAATAAAAACCCGGTCAGCGGCCCCACGAACGTCTGACTCAGGCGCCGCAACTCGCCGCCCGTAAGGATCAGGCGCGGACCGCCTCCGGAAAGCTCGACGGCGACACGCAACGAATTGGTCACAATGGTTATGTCGGACCGTTCCCGTAAAAGCAGCGCCAGCGCCAGCACCGTGCTGCCGCCGTCCAAAAAAACTGAATCGCCGCGACCGACCATGCGCGCCGCCGCCGCCGCAATCCGGCGTTTCTCGCGCACGGCGCGTGCCGTCTTGTCGTCGAATACCGGCTCTTCCATGGCGCCGTCGCGCGAGACCGCGCCGCCGTGAACCCGCTGCAACACACCGTTACGTTCCAGCGCCAGTAAATCTCGACGGACCGTCGCCGCCGATACGCGCAACGTCCGGCTGAACTCGGTCACGCTGACAACATGCCGCTCGCGCAGGATTTTCCGCATTGTTTCCCGCCGTTTGGCGGCCAGATCTTTGTTGTTACGATTGCTCATGAATGCATGGATATGATCAAAAGGAAGCATATTTGATCATATATGTGCGAAAAAAGCAAGCATAAAAAATCAGTTTAGCATCTTAATCTAGCGCCTCTCGTGTAAGTACAAAAAAATGATGCGGAGATTATGGATGGGATTCAGTGTCGGGTGTCGCGTGTCGCCGACCAGGGGCGAAGCCCGTCTTAGACCATGGTTGGTCGTTTAAGTCGACACAAGATTGCACAAAAATAATGCTTCGCGGGTTCATCAAAAAAGATACACGCAAAAGACATGTATGCGCGCCGAAAAGACTATAAAACACCAAATTTTGTCCTGTACTTTTGGTTTATCCGCGGGTATGATTGAATTCGAATAGAGAGAGCAGATGATTGAAACGATACAGAGCGATGTTATGGTTTGCGGCGGCGGTCCGGCGGGGATCGGCGCGGCTGTGGCTGCCGCGCGTTTAGGCCGGCAGGTGACGCTGGTTGAGCGTCATCCCATGCTGGGCGGTATGGGAACGGCGGCGTTGGTCAATAATTTTTGCCCGGCACATTTTGACCGGGAACGTTTTATTATAGGCGGTATATTTGCCGAATTGCGCGACCGACTGATTTCACGCAAGGCGCTGTACGCGATCCGCCCCACGGACACTGTTCATCCCAGGATGGAACCCTATGATCCGGACGTGTTCGCGGAAGAGGCGCTGGCTTTTTGCCGTGACGCCGGCGTGGATGTTCTGCTTGAACGCCGGGTAGCCAACGCCGATTTCCAGCCAGCGCTTGCGTGCGCTGTTACTTTCGATGACGGCACGCAACGGAAGGCCGACGTAGTCGTGGATGCGACCGGTGACGCCGAAATCGCGGCGGCCGCAGGCGTGCCGTGCTTGTTTGGGGAGGACGGCACACAGGCCGTCATGCCGCTGAGCTTATGCTACCTGATGGGGCCGATTGATCTTGATGTCGCGCAACGCGAATTCCCGGAATCGGTATCGTATGATCCGAACCTTGACGAACATTATTTCTACTATACCGGAGCCAATCCCCGCGTACTTGCCTGGGTAGCGGACGCGCGCCGTTTAGGCGAACTGAGTATCCCCGTCAAAGGTATTGCCGCCATCATGAGCCTGCCGGGGCGGCCGTGGATTGCCATGGTAAATTTCGGGCGCGTGGATATCCAGGACCCAACTGATCCGCGACTACTGGCAGACGCCACGGACGCTGGACGCCGACAAGTCGAGGAGGGGATACGCTTCTTCCGCAAGCACATGCCGGGAATGGACCGCGTCGAATTGGTGCAACTGGCACACCGGATCGGCGTGCGTGAATCGCGCCGGATTGTCGGCCGCTATACGCTGACGGGCGGGGATGTCCGCGCCGGCCGCCAGTTCGATGATTGCATCGCGCAATGTTGCTATGCCATTGATGTGCATCATAATGGCCGCGATACGACCCTGCTGGAACCTTTTATGCGCGGTCGGCATTTCGATATCCCGTGGCGCAGCCTGGTGCCCATCGCCGGCCCTCCGAATCTTGTCGTTGCCGGACGCAGTATCGGCGCGGAGCGGGAGGCCATGAGCAGTTTTCGAGTTAGCCCGAGCTGTATGGCCATCGGTCAGGCGGCCGGCGCCGGCGCCGCGCTTGCGCTACAAAGCGGCGGTGTGATCGGTGACGTGGATTACGACGATTTGCGTCGCGTCCTTCTCGATCAAGGCGCGATTATTGCCTGATAATTTGATATACGAAAAAAGGACCGCGCGTCGAACATGCCATCCTCCGTTTACTTACTTCCGACATTTCTGTGCGCAAACTGGACCATAGAACTTGGGTTCGCCGGCACGGCCCAGTTCATCACTATTTTTACAAGGTAAGTGTTTGACCATAATACGTGCAAAATGTACGATGCCTGGGCGAGATATCAATGCCCGAGTATATCGTCGGTTAATCTCTGATCAGTGCCGAGACCTACGCCTGTTTCGCCGTGGTCCGCACTGGGATGGCGTATCCGCGCGAAGCTCTGGAACAGGCGTGGAAGAACGTGTTGTTCAATCAGTTCAATGATATTTTTTGCGGTTGCAGTATTCACGAGGTGCATGAGAATGAATAAATGTTTTAATCTTCATGACTATACTGTACGCGGTGACGGGGTATCCGACGACACAACCGCGTTGACGCGGTGTTTCAGCGATGCCGGGAAGTCCGGCGGCGGATTTGTCATGATCCCGCCTGGCAACTATTTGCTGTCCGGCAAAGTGTCCGTGCCGCTCTGTTCCGGTCTGACCATACGGGCACACGGCGCTCGTTTCCATTTGCCCGAATGCCTTGGTGATCGCGCCGCGGTGACGCTGTTCAGCGGCAACAACATCCGGGATTTTTCCTGGCAGGGCGGTCATTTCGAAGGACACTGTTTCGATCCCCGCCGGACAGACAACACGTGGGAACCGAACGTCAAAACCCGCGCCATCGCCATCGCCACGACACGGGGCGGATCGACTGCAAATCTGCGCTTCCGCGACATTACCGGGCATCGTCTGGCGGGCGCCGTGATCAGTGTTCAGGGAGTGGTCGGCGACGATGTATCCGAAGGCCACGTGGATACGTTCGCCAGCGCCGTCAGCGTTCAGGACTGTAATCTGGTGGACTGCGGTAACTTCATGTGGGATTACGGGTTGCTCTGGCAGATGGTCGTATGGCCGGAAGACTATACGCCGGCGGAAGTCGAACTTGCCTGGCGTTATTTCCGGCAGGATCTCGTGCGACGTCCCGTTCTTATGCAGGACGGCGACGACCGCGTGCGCTTCGATAACACGCGCGACCCGATCGCAGCAAGTCGTCTGGCGGTCGATACCGAAACGTGTTGCTTTTTCGGCGACACGCTGCCGAACAATTTAAAACGGGGCCGTCGTTACTATATCGTGGATGCCGGAAGCGATTACATCCGAGTGGGCGATGCGCCGGGTGCTCCGGCCCTCCGCTTCGAGGGGTCGGCGGGATCCGAGGTCGGATTGATTGCCAATCTTTCCCAGGCGTATATGCATCTTTACCGCCCAACGGGGTCCGGGACGGGGAAGGGCGCCATTGATCTTGTCGCCTGCCGCCAGACCCTGCAAACCGGCAACCGGCTCAGCGCGCTGGGCGACACGCATCATCTGCAGTATTGCCACGACAATGTCCTGGCCAACAACCAGATCACCGGCTCCCGCATGGGCGCGTTCTTTATCGCCGAATATTGCAAGCATACCGTGGCCACCGGCAATACGGTTGACGGCACCAATGGGTCGCGGGTCATGAGTGTCGAGAAATCGAGCCAGAACGTCACGATCGCCGGCAACATTTTCCGCAACGGCGGCCGCGGCAGTTGGATTAATCAGCCGCGCGGGGTTATCCTGCGCGGCAACGTGTTTGAGAACAATACGACCAAAGGCGAACGTGATCCGCGGCGCGGACGGCGATCGTATATAACCGGCGACTATGAGCGGTTTCCGGAACTCTACTTCACCATCTACGAACCCAAGGGCCACTATGGTCCGGTCATCATTCGCGATAATGTTTTTGTTACCGGCCCCGAATGCGCGGCGACCCTTGATTTCTCCAGCCACGGTCACGATATTTTCGTTGAGGGCAACAGCTTTGAAGGCGCGGTCCGTTCCATTCAGGTGGCGCCCGAATGCGAACGGGTGCATATCGGAGAGAATTCGGGACTGGCGGGCGTGTAGCGCCAGATCCAAGCATGTTTGCGTAAAAACAAGAAAAAAATGGCGCGGAGCTATGGATGGTGTCGGGCAAGCGGTCTTCTTCCCGCCCTCTCACCTTTGGCTGAATTATCGAGGAGATGCCATGCAAGATATCATTTTCCGGTACCACGACAATCCGGTGTTACAAGCCTCGGATATTCCCTATCCGGCAACGCTTATCTTCAATGCGCTGTGCACCGCATAAAACAGGAGAAAACCATGAATTCCAAAGAACGAGTGACCGCGGCCATCGCGCGAAAACATGTGGACCGTGTCCCGCTGGGCTTCTATGCCGTTGACCATGACATTATCGAGCGCGTCATCGGGCGGCCCACGTTGATTCGCAACAAAATCGAGACCCAGATTGCGATCTGGGAAGGCCGTCGGGATGAACTTGCGGAAAGCTACAAGAAGGACAGTGTAGAGTTCTACCGCAAAATCGATTGCGCCGATCTCATTCTGTTCAAGGAGGCGCCACTCCTGCCGCCCTCCGACTACGAACCGGATCCTCCGAAGAAAATCGGCGACGATATTTGGGAAGACCGCCATGGCCGCGTGTGGCAAGCCGACCGCCATGCAAACGATATCATGTGCTTCAACAAGCCTGCCGCCCATCCCAAGATTTACTCGGTCGATGACTTTCCGATTCCCGAGTCCGTCCAACCCCCGTCGCCGTCGATCTTCGAAGCGTTCGACCACCTTCTTCGTGAACTGGGCGAGGAACGTTACATCTGCGGCCCCATGCACGCGGCGCCAATGCCGATGCTCGGATCGTTCGAGGATGCCATGGTCATCTATGCCACGCAGCCCGAATTGATTCATGCCGCCAACCGGCGCAACGTGGCGATCCAGCGCCGGCTCGATCAATACTACTGTCGCCCGGGTATGGCGGGTGCGCACGGGGGGCAGGACATGGCCGGCACCAACGGCCCGTTCATTTCCCCGGCCATGTGGCGCGAAATGTGTTTACCCACCCTGAAACAGCGAATTCGGGATATCAAACAACATGTCGGCCAAGTCAACTTTCACGGCTGTGGCAAAACCATCGACCTTCTGGACATGATCGCGGACGCGGGCGTGGACTGCTATCAGTCCCTTCAAACCACGGCCGGCATGGAAATCGGCATGCTGAAAGAACGGTTCGGTCAGCGCATGGCCTTTTGGGGCGGCCTCGCGATGGAAACACTGATCACGGGAACCCCCGAAACGGTACGTCAAGCGGTGCGCACCGCCATGGAACGGGGCGCTCCCGGCGGCGGATTCATCCTCGGCCCCAGCCATTCCGTGGCAAAAAACACGAAATACGAAAACTTTATGGCCATGCTGGACGAATTCGTCAAACTCCGCGACAGGTACTGAAACGCCGTAAAGATATTGTCTGAGAGACACCCAATATCCAACATCGAACATCGAAGTGAGCGAAAACAGGCGTAATACAGAACTCCGGCAACTTATGCTCCTCCGCGTTGGATGTTGGATGTTGGATGTTCGATGTTTTTCTCAGTCACCCCCCGAAAAATCCGAGCTTGCTCAAAGGCCCGACTGACCTCTGGATTACAGTAAAAACCCGCCTTATCGCCTTACATTCAGCATCGATTTTTCACGCTTTTCATTGTCGAATATTACCACATATTGTCCTTGCGCACGGTGCTCCAATTTAGTATCCTGTTTTTCATGGATACGAGATAAATCCGCCAAAACATTGCACGGAGAGAAGGTCAACATCGACGCTGGACGTTCCCGGCGCCACGTGGCGCCTCGCGCTGCCGCGCGATCCATCCGATTTTCGGGATCGTCTGAAAAACAACAAGGAGGCAACGCATGAAACACTGCAAACGAACCCATTATCTGATCTTGACCGCATTGGCGGCGATGATCAGCACGGTTTGGAGCATGGCGGGATCTCCGCGCGCCGTCGAGCTTGCGCGCGGGACTGAAGCGCGCGCCGTGATTGTCGTTCCCGAGGGCGCGATGACGGAAAACGCCGATCCAGGCGATTTCCTTGAACATATCGCCGAGATCCGGCGTCAATTACAGCAGGAATCGGTCGAAGATCTGGCGCATTATCTCGGCCGGATGTCCGGTGTCGAGATCGAGCTTGTCGAGAATCTGCCCGCGGACGATCCACGGACGCCGATTTATATCGGATCGCGTGCGCAAGCGGTCTTCGGTCCGGTCGGAATATCGAAGGCGGACACGTATGGATTCCGGGTGGTGGCCGACCGCCGGCGCGGCATCGGGCTTTACGGCGAGACGGAACACGGCACGAGTTACGCGATTTACGAATTACTGCATCGCCTGGGTTGCCGCTGGTATATGCCGACCGAGCTCGGTGAAGTGGTTCCCGACCGGCCGGATTTGAGTGTCCCGGAAATGGACGCCCAACTGGCGCCGGCAACCCTTAATCGGAGCATGAGCTTACGGATTCGGAAGCACGGCACGGACTGGCAGCGCCGCAACCGGTTCAGTCGCGGTGGTGGTCTGGGGCGTATCCCGGGCCCCGTGAACCGGATTGTCTATGGCGGCGACCGGATTGGGGTTGCCGCCGGCCATAACATGTTGTGGCGCCTGATTCAAGGCAAAGGAATGAGAGATCGGGCATTCAACTGGACCGATCCGGATTTAGCTGAAGCCATGGCAAATACGATCCTCGAACATATCGAGGCCCATTTCGAGGAAACGCTGGCGGCGGGATTCCCGTTGCATTACCGGCTCAATATGCCGGACGGCCAATTCCCCACCGAAGATCCCGAGGAACGCAAGCATGATCCCGAGCCGCGCGTCTGGGAACCGGCCGCCGGACGCTGGTCGATTACCGACCGCTTGATTCTGCTGGCCAACCGCATGCTGGAACAGATTACCGAACAACATCCCGATGTGCACCTCGAGTTGTTGGGTTACGTCAATCACAGTATGCCGCCGGAACGGTATGAACCACATTCCAATATTTTCTGGACGATTGCACCGATAGATTTCAACCGCCATCATCCGATGACCTGGCCGGATCATCCCAATGAATTCTGGTTGCGCGAGATGGTCGAGGGCTGGGGCGAAAAGGATGTCCGCCTGGGCGCCTACTGGTACGGCATCAACCTGGCCGAATTGAGCGCGCCCTGCCCCTTCATTACAAGATGGAGTACGGATATCGGGATTCTGCTGGAAAACAAGCTGACCGATTGGAAACCGGAAACCATGAACGGCTTTGACTCGATGCTGCCGGGTTATTATCTGAGCGCGCGCATGACCTTCGATCCAACCGAGACACCCGCGGAAATTCTCGATGACATGTGGACGCGTTTCTATGGGCCCGCCGCCGAAGCGATGGCCGGCTACTGGACCGGGATCGATCAAGCCTATCTCGAAGCGCGTGAGTATGCGGGCAGTCCCTACGGTTATCTCAAGATCTTCACCCCCGGGGTGATGGCGGACGCCCGCGCCGCTTTGGATACCGCGCTGGCGGCGGCGGGCAAGCCCGAAGATGCGTATTACCGGCGCGTAAAATTGATCGATGAATCGTTTTCGTTGTTCGAACAATACATGGCCATGCGCCGTGACTGGGCTGCCGGCAACCTCGCGAACCTGGATGCCGATTACGCGGCCTGGCGGACCGGCGTCACCAACATGGTGCACCGCTACGACACACGCTACGGAACCGGGAATGCCGTCCAGGGCCGTCACGGCAATCCGTTCTGGAGCGATCGCTTTATTCGTTCCGCCTACGAAGACGGCGCCCGCATGGAACGCGAGTATGCGCGCCTGGGCGAACCGATGCTGGAATGGAAATGGCGGCATAATCCCGGCCCGGAAGAAGAGGCCCTGCCCTGGAGCGAACCGGATTACGATGACGCGGACTGGCCGGTCAAACACGTGGTGCGCGATACCTGGTCGTCGATCGGCCACCACCTGACCATGACCGATGAACCCTCGGGCCGCTCCGGCCGGATGGCATACCGCAATACGCAAACCTTGCCCGATATACCGGACGGGAAGCGGATCTTTTTATGGCTCGGCATGACCGACGGCCGCGCCAAACTCTTTGTCAACGGTCAACATATTCCCTATGTCGTCCCGGAGGAAACGCGCCATCACGAAGCCGGCGAGGCGCTGGACCGTTTCGACGGCTATACCGATCCGGCGCGTTTCGACATTACCGCTGCCGTGAAACCCGGCGACAACCAAATCACCATCCTGGCCGAACGCCACCATCTCAACGAGCTGGGCACCGGCGGCATCATGGGGCCGGTGGTGATCTACCGGGAGAAATGAGAGCATGATCGACCGGGATATGGTTCGGGAATCGCTGGCGGGGCCTGTGACATCAATCCTGACGCCGGTCCGCCAGACGGCGCGACGGGCGCTGGTGGTGGCCGCCCTGCGCCAGTCTTTCCGACCCGGAAATGGAACAACTCGAAACTGATTTGAGAGAGGCTGGAATCCTGTGAATTCCAGCGCGAAAAGACAATATACGGGGATGTGAAAGACCATGAAACGAGATCCTTCGGACTGCTTCGCTGGGGCGATCCGGCAGAGGTTGGTTGTCTGATCGCGACGCGACACGCCTGTTCTCAGAGACGAATTTGGCCTCAGATCGTGTGCACGATCTGATTTTTCAGGGGATGAAAGAACGAATATCGCTTGGAGCCGGCCGCCTGCCCGCCCGCGGCGGGTCCCCGGCCGGATGGGAAACCGTGACGACCATGCGAAGAAACGGCGGGGGATCCGCCTGCGATGCAGTCGCGACGCGCCGCCGTCTCCAGATATTGGCAGAATAATTTAGGACAGGAATAATTTTCGGAAAGTTTTTTAAGTGGTAACGGTTCGGTTTTGCCTCAGACGGCGTGCGCTATCAGATTTTTCGGAGCACGATTACGGGCGACGATTACGAGACACGAGGATGAGAGCAGAAGTGTCTGTCCCTTTACGGTCTTACGGTCATTTCAAGCGATGCAAAACATACCGGATATCAATCCTGTTTACTCGGGTATAACGCCTTTAAGCAGCAGTCGATAAAATTCTCGATCATCTTGCGCGGGATCGGGCGGCTCGGGAAGCAACCGGAATTCATTCAGGTTTTTGTCGATCATGATTTCGCCCTGCGCATCATGCCAGTCGATTAAGTTATGACTGCGCTGCAAAATATAAGACCAATCGTAGCCGTCCAGATTAATGCGGACCGCGGGCGCCGGACCGACGGTAAAATATTCGGATGCGCCGGAAGCCTTCTCCCACGGAATCACTGTTTGGCCATCGTTTCCGCGTTGAACTCTGATGTAGTCCGCCAGCAATTGTTCCGCGATATCCAACCCGAGTTCCAGCTTGAATATCAGCGGAATGCCGTCGGCGCCGGCGGCATAACGATCGTCTTCGATGATCACAAATTTGCCGGCAAGACTGTCCGGCACCCAAAGCGCCCGGGGATAATCAGGATAATCGGGGTGCTGCACGAAACCATGCGGTTCCGCATTGTCCGGGCGGCGATTATTGTTCAGATCGAGAAAAGCGCGAACATAATAAGTTCCCGAGCGCAGTCCGCGCAACGTGAAAGGCGGCAAGGCATCCGGCATGGTATTGGATACAATCACCTGCGCAACCGGCCATCCTCCGAATCCCGGCGATTCAAAAGCCTGCACCACGAAAACGGCGTTGGTTATATTGCCGAAATATTCAATCTCTCCACTGATCGAGAAAGGTCCGTCCTGATCGTCCTGTAAATCTATATGCAGGAGCGCGGCATCAGAGGATACGGAATTACGGCGATTCGAGGTGATTATGCGCCAGTAATATGAACCGTCGCTCAGATTCCCGTCGCCAGCATAATACGGCAGCTTGAAACGCACGATTCCATCGTCATCGCTTGGCGGCGCGGGGCCGTAGTGGTTGACGACGAGTTGTTCGAATTTCGCGTCGTCGGCAATTTGCAGGCGGATGGCAGCGGTATGTGGATCCATCGTCCATTGGAACGGATTGCGCGCGTAACGCAAAACATCCCCGTCCGGCCATACGATTTCCGGTGGCGCCATGGTTTCGGGGTATTCCACGTTGAACCACCCGCTGAAAAGCGTCACGCCCGTATCGGGATGTTTAACGTTCCAATCGTACCGGCCCGCAAGCATTCCTTCGAATCCGTAACCGGCCAGCAGGAAATCCTGGACATGTACATAATGACGCGGCGCCCGGATGTTTCGGTTCAGGACCTCTGGAAAACCGTGATCGCTTTTGTACCAGATAACGACCGAATACGCATGCAGTCCTTCGACTGCACCCCAGCCGAAACGCGAAAATCCGGGTGTGGTATCCGTCAGGCCGATGGCGACGGGACCGACGGCGCCTTGACGCACGTCGACAGGTTGTCCGTAAGCCTTGCCGGCGGCTTCGCCATTGTTCCAGGTTCCGTTTGCATTGCCGTCGATAAAGGCAAAAAACCATGTATCGCCTTCTTCAAGAAAACCAGCCGCCGGCTGGCTCAGGGCAATCTCGGCCGGAAAATCAGTTACCGCCGCGTTGAACACCGCTCCGGGTTCGCCATCCATGTTCTGGTTATCATAAGCGTGAATCACAACGGTTCCGGTTTTGGTCCCGGTGTATCGCAAATCGAAAACCACGGTCGTCGTCGCAAACGGCGGGGCGGCATCATCAGAAAGTACGATGGTTAACGGTATTTCCGTTCCCCACTGCACGTTGATCGGCTGATCGTACGCCATGCCGGCGGGTTCGCCATCGTTCCAGGTTCCGTTTGCATTCCCGTCGATAAAGGCAAAGAACCAGTAATCGCCTTCTCCAAGATCACCCTGGTCGGACTGACTGAGCGTTAATTGAGCCGGAAAATTGGTGACGAGCGCCGAATAAACCGCGTCCGGATCGCCGTCCAAATCCTCGTTGTCGAAAGCATGGATGACAACGGTTCCCGTGCTGGCGCCCAAATAGCGCAGGTCAACGCTCAATGTCGGCGGTTGCACTGGATCCAGGGGATTCGGATCGACGGTATCAAGCGCTTGCGATTGCAATACCTGGATTTCCTCGCGTCCCGTCCGTTCGCCTCGAAGCGCGACAAGAGGATACCCGTCCTTATCAGAAACCAAGCAGGCTTGGCTGAGAGAGCCGATCGTATTATAAATACCCGGTAATTCGCCGGATCCTTCCAGTCCGTCCCACTGCGCGCCATCCCATTTTTTCAATAATAGCCGCGAGCCGGAATTGGCCTCCTTGGCCAGCCAGGCAACCATAAGGTTTCCGGCAGGGGTAAAGGCAATTCGCGTCTTATCAATATCGGCATGCAGCGCGCCGCAAAGGCCGGGATAAACCATCGAATTATTTTGGCCACTCGTCCCCAATCCCTGCCAATAGGCGCCGCCGCCGGTTTTCAAAGCGGCTCGGACGGTGTTCGTCCCGTTCTTCTCCGCTATCCAGCTTACGGCGATAGCGCCGAAATCGTCGCAGGCCAGTGCGGCGTCACGTGCCGTGGAATCCCCGATCAGGCCGCCGGCTACCGGTTGCCATTCCGTTCCGGACCACCGCTTCACGCGAAGGCGATGCGCGGTCGCATCCGTCCACAGCAGGACGGGATATCCGGCGGAATCCACGGCCATTTTGACCGGCGCTTCCGCGGCCGCCGTTGCCACCAGGCCGGTGACGCATCCGTCAAGTCCCACCCAGTTTACGGCATTCGCATCCCATGTTTTGACCAAAACACGATCGCCTTGCCGGTACGACACGACGGGTTGGTTGTCCAAGGCGACACGCACGGTGGGCGAAACGACGTTTTCGGGAAAAACAGCGCCGCTTACACCGTGTCCCTGATAGGATTTACCGAGCTGTATCCAGCGGCTGACGCCATCCCAAAGCGTATTATCCTGCCAATCCGCGGTGAGGTAGAGCAGGTACACGGAATCCGGAATACCGGGATTTTCGTTTTCCTGAATCCAGGCCAGGTAGAGCGTATTGTCCTCGTCGAATGCCAGCGTCGGCGAGTGGGCCGATCCCAGTTCGTTACGGCTGACTATTTCGCGATAGGGTCCGTCGCCGTAATGGAACCACTTGTTTTCCAGGCGCCGCCATTCGGGCCACCCGTAAGTTTCGCTATCGACCCAACGGCGCACGCCGATTTGTGAGCGCGGGTTACCCGCAGCGGTATATGCCATCACGGGCGTATTGTCGCGATCCAGCGTCAGTTCCGGATCCCTTCCCATGGGTTCGCCGGCGGACGAGACGCCGCGATTTATGACCAAGGCAAAAACTTGTCCGCCTTCAGCTCCCTCCACGGGAACCTGCGCGCCTTGAACTACGATACGGTAGTTGCCTGGTTTAAGATCGCGAATGATAATCTGTTCGACGTTATTTTCCCTGTCATGTAAAAAACGCAACTGCCGTGCATCGCTTAAAACCACGGGCTCGACGGCGGCAAAGCGCCCCGCCGTTACCGTATGCGCAGGACCGAACTCATGGTTGTCTTTGATGACGATCGGATAACTGGCCATTCCCCATGTATCGCGTCCGAGAAAATTGCCGGCATAAACCGTCTGCTGGGCGGTGCCGGGCTGGTGATAAACGCGCAAATCAAGATCATTGACCAGGTTCCTCGCCGAACCGGGAGAACCAGGGACATCGCTCCAGGTCAGGGTTATTTTCAACGAGCCACCGCCTTCTCCATGAGGCACGTTATAAAAGTGCTGCCAATCAGCGCCGGTGGTAATCGGGGCCACCTGGTGTTCGTCAAAAATGGTTAGTTTGTTATCGGCGAATGTTCCCGCTCCCAGCACGGCGCCGGCTATATCCAGTTTGCCCCAACCGTCATGAATGACGTCTTCCCGGCGCAGGCCGTCCAGTTGCTCCGTCAAATCCGGATGAGCGCTGATAACGTAACCCAGACCGATGTCATAATTCTGTTTAATTTCCGAGGCCGACAACTCCGTGTTGTAAAAGCGCAATTCATCGATATCCGCCGTCAGACCTCCCAACGTCCATTCCGCGGTCTGTATGCCGATGGGCGAAACCACGGCCACATGATTCCAGCCGTCACCCAGATAATGCACCTGGGCAGTTCCGTTAACATAAATTTTGGCGTTTTCCATGCCGAAAACGCCGATGGCGTTGCCGGGTTTGAGCAGTATCCGCAAGTCCACTTCGTTTTCCGTTACAAAATCAAGAATCGGGTAGGTATCCATCGCCATACCCTGTACTTTTATCCAGAATTCGATGGTGCGTGCCTGGAACTCGGTATCCTGGCGCCAGCCGTTGGTGATGGCATTCTCCGTCATCTCGAAATGGACGGAGCCGCCCTTGAAACGAACAAACTGTTCGAAACCGGGATTGGCGTTTTCGTTCTCGAATTCGACGACTCCCTCCAAGATGTAACCGGGGATGAAGACGTTGGTGCCGTTGACGGATATCAATTCTTCATCGTTCAAAAAATCGTTCTCGAAAGACCACCAGCCGAACACATCGTTATGCGGAACGATCTCGCCTGCATGCGTAATATTCTCTATCGCCAGTGCGGATGAATCCCGTTTGGGTCCCCATTCGTAGGCGCTGCCGTGCAGGTTGTGCGCGCCGCTGACGAGCAGGGCTTTTATCATCGCCGGACTGGGAGCCGCGCCGTATAAACCTATATAGTGCTGCCGCAGCAGGGCGGCGGCGCCGGAAGCGAATGCCGTCGCGCGTGACGTGCCGCTCATAAAGGCGTATTTCGAGCCGCTATCTACGTTGCCGTGATTAAAGTCGCGAATTTCGCCCAGCGGACTGTCAATGATTTCGGTATTGATATCGGACGACTGCAACGAGAGAACATATTCCCCCGGCGCCACCAGGTCCGGCTTTACGCGTCCATGGATTGGCCCGCGGCCGCTGTAAGACGCCACCTGCCAGTCGGAATCGGTCGCCTGCAGACTTCTGTACGGGGATTGCGTCAGGTTGTCGGCATCGCGTTGCTGTTCGATGGCGCCGATAGTTATCACGTTTTTGGCGTTGCCCGGCTGCGATATGGTTCCCGGCGAACCGCTCGTGCCGGAGGTTGTACCCGCGCCGCTGTTGCCCGCGGCAAAAAATACTGTATAGGCCTTCTTGTCCTCCGTGGACATATCCACGTCCCTGACCAGCGAATCCCATTGCATGCTGGCTATGCCGTATTCGAAATTATCGCTCGCGCCCCAACTGTTGTTGGCGATGCGGGCTCCGCGTTGATAAGCTTCCATGGCGATCTCGTAAGGCTGAAACGCATTGTAGTCCTCGATCATGACGTATTGCGCGTTGGTTGCCATGCCGGCGAACTGGTACGCCGCATACGGCGGGCCGGCCGAGCCCGGCGCGGAATTCACCGTGTCCGACAAGGCGCCACTGCCGAGTATCGTGCCCACAACATGCGTCCCATGCCCTTCATAATCATGTCCCGGCGTTCCCCCCGGGGGAGCGACATAGCCCTGGGGTACCAAACGCCCGGCCAGAGCGGGATGGGAAACGTCCGCGCCGGTATCGCTGACCCCGATGATTTGTCCCGATCCGTCGAGAGAGGGAAGCGTTTTGCGCACCAGGTTGCGGCGGGTTGTCACAATTCCCAAATCGTTCATGGGCTCGAAACGGGGCACCGGTTCGACCCATTTCACGGCATCGGAATGCAGCAGGGCGTACAAATTATCGGAGTCCATGTCGACTTCAGCCACCGCCTGCCGCGGCAAGGCGGGCAATTCACGCATTCGGGCTCCGGCAATTCCGAGGGCGCCGCGGCGCGGGACGACCGCCGGCACATCCAGCGAAGGCAGATCTCCCGACGCGTCATGATCAATGGCCGCGGCAACGGCTGTTTCCGGATCGCCAAACAACAACACATGATAACGGCCGGATCCGGCCCGTGTCGCCGCGGTCTCGGCGTCCGGCGTGCCGGTCAGATACGCCTGCACATCGCTGTTCATCTTGAAAAAAGGATGGAAAGGTTCCACATGACGCACACCTGGAGCGTTTCGCAAGCGCGTAATCGCCTGATGATCGCCGCTGACGGCCAGGGCGCGGTTCGGCACGAAATGTTCGACTCTCAATTCGCGGTCAGCGATAAAATCCCAGTGCTTGCCGGAAATAGGTTCGTCGAAAACAATAATTGCCCGGCGGTAATCTCCGGACGCGCGAAATTCCTCCGGTATCATGGGGCCCGGTCCGCCCCCGCGTATTATATCCGTATCAATGATGGCGTTGCGCAGCATGATAACGGACGGATCCCGCGATAAAATGTCTATCGGCCGGTCTGCATTGGTCAGGATACCCGCCGCGCTCAAACGTTTTCGTTCGCTATCCGGCATAGAGGACGGTTGCAAAGCTTCTTCCGTGGATTGCAGCGCTACGGTAGCGGGCAGCGAATCCGGATGGGGAACTTCGCTGATTTCGAAGACCGGCAATTGTTCCGTCGTTGCCGAACGGTCAGCAAACAGCAAACGAAAACCGGTCCAAGCTACCAGGATTATTGACAAGCCAATAACGAAATAACGCCAGCGTATCTTACGTGTATGCATAACATCTAATTTTCCGGCAAACCTTTGCTCGGAGATATCGGACAGATTTTCCCCGGCTGGATCTCGTCATCCATCAATCACGACACCACACCGTTTTGTTGACAAAGCGTTGTAAGACGTATCAGGGGGTGCGGCACATCATACGGAGCGCCGTCCCTGAATTAGCCGGACCAACACCATAACGACCGCAATCACCAGAAGAACGTGAACGAATCCGCCCATTGTGGTGCTGCTTACCAATCCCAGTAACCAGAGAACCAGCAAAACTACCGCTATAGTCCAAAGCATGAGAAACTCCCTTCTATTGATTTGATCTTTTTCCTAATGCAATAATAATAGTATAGGTGACGGGACAGCCTTTTGCGATGGGGTCTAACCCTACCTCGTGCGGCACAGGATCGATCATCTTCGGGAAGATCAGCCTTTCACAATAGATTGCGCTGAAAAACCCTCATGTTCCTGGATTCGGAATGGGCAGGCGCCCCACCACGCCGTACTCGTACACATACTGTCATACACGCAACTCTCTGTTTTTAAGCATATTCCAGATTGGGAGTGACCGAGTAGGTGTACGAGTACGAATTTGTCGCTACCTGCGCTCGTCCGGCCGAGGACCCGCCGCGGGCGGGCAAGCGGCCGGCTCCATATTTTGGAGACGGCGGTCTCCGCCGTTATCAGAGCTCTATGTAGCGACAATTCTGAGACGATTAGTCCCTTATTCAAGCATGGTTGCGTATAAAAACAAGAAAAATGACGCGGAGCCATGGATGGTGTCGGGCAAGAGGTCAGAGGTCGGAGGTCAGAGGCGAACGTCGAACATCGAAGTTAAGAAAGGCATCTCAAGATTCCCCATTTCGACGTTCCATGTTGACTTTTCGATGTTCTATGTTGGATATTGGATATTCTCTCATATCCTGAAAAACCTGAGTCGCCCAAGTGCCCCCACTCGTTTGAGAGAACAGGGAAAACCTGGGCGAAAATCTTCGGGGGGCGAGAACGATGAGTAAACTACCATTCGCTCACCGATTTGCGGCCGCTGTAGGACGGGATGCCATCCCGTCCCACGAAAGACGCCACAAAAGGATCTTGAGAGGCATCCGTGGCCAGCAAGATCCGTGACCGGTTATCGTCGTCGCGATCA
>PWZG01000527.1 GCA_003567575.1 PVC group bacterium
ATCCATGGTGGCGGCGCCGGCCTGTTCGAGATCGGTTTCGCCGCCCGGCAAGGGGGAAGACTGGCAACCCGCCTATCAGCGTCTGGCAGCCGCCGGCAAGCTTGATGAAAGAATTGAACAGGCGCAGCGTCTGTTTGATCGTTGCGCCCTGTGTCCCCGTCGTTGCGGAGTCAATCGCCGCCAGGGGAACCAAGGGTATTGCCGGGCGCCGTTACAGGCGGTGGTATCCAGTCACCAGGCGCATTTCGGCGAGGAAGTCCCGCTGGTGGGACGTCGCGGATCGGGAACGATCTTTTTTGCCAACTGCAATTTACGTTGCGTGTTTTGTCAGAATTGGCCGATTGCGCATGAAGGTCGCGGTCGACCGGCGACCGCCGAAGACATTGCCGGAATGATGCTCAATTTGCAGCGACGCGGTTGTCACAACATCAATCTGGTGACTCCGACACATGTCATGCCCAACATCCTTGCGGCGCTTCGTCCGGCGCTGGACCAGGGTTTACGATTGCCTCTGGTATACAATACCGGCGGCTACGAATGCCGCGAAATCATAGAGTTGCTTGACGGCATCGTCGATATTTACATGCCGGACCTGAAATTCATGGACTCTGATCACTCGCAAAAATATCTTAAAGCGCCGGATTATCCGCAGGAAGCCCAGCCATCGATCCGTGAAATGTATCGCCAGGTCGGGCCGTTGAAGATCAATGACGAAGGGCTTGCCTATCACGGCCTCATGATCCGGCACTTGGTCATGCCCAACCGGGTATCGGGCGCGCGGGAATTTGTCCGATGGGTCGCCGACGAACTGTCGCCGGATGTTTACGTGAACATTATGTCGCAATACCGGGTTGATTTCCGCGCCTATGAATACGAAAAAATCGCGCGCGCCATCCAGCCTGGAGAATTTATCGAGGCAATAAACTGGGCTAAGGCAGCCGGATTGAAAAATCTCGATTCGCGATCAGTGAGTCAATACGCCCTGTTTCAGCGTCGGGGTGGATAAACGGTCATCCGGTTCCGGTTGACATCATGACCAGACGCCGGGAACGGCGTGTCCGCAATGCTTGCATTTGCCGTCGCGTAACGCCATGGATTCGAGGATGAATCCCATTCTGGTAATAATCCGTTCCCCGCAACCGGGACAAATCGTATCTTCGCCTTCATGGCCCGGCACTTTACTGACATAAACATACTCCAATCCCGCGGAGCGGGCGATATCGCGCGCTTCATCAAGCTGCGATACCGGTGTCGGCGGTAGGTTTTGCAGTTTGTACAGCGGATAAAAACGGGCCAGATGCAAAGGAACGTGGGCGCCCAGTTCGTTTTTAATCCAGCGACTCATCGCCTCGATATCTTCTTTTCCCCGGGTTATGGAGGGAATGACAAGACAGGTGATTTCGATGTGGACGCCGGCAGCGCGAAGCGTTTTCAAGCTCGCCAATACCGGTTTCAGTTCGCCGCCGCAAATATCGCGATAAACATCCGGCCGGAAACTCTTGAGATCGATGTTTGCGCCATCGAGGTATGGAATCAAATCTTCCAACGGATCGCGCTCGATATAGCCGTTGGTATGCAGCAAGTTTTTAATGCCGTCACGACGCGCCAATCGGGCAATATCCTTCATGTACTCGAAAAACACCACCGGTTCACCGAAGGTATAGGCCACGGATCGCAGGTCGGCGGCGCGAACCTGCGCCATAATATCTTCGGGCGATAGATCGTATGAAAACACATCCTCGGGACCCACCAACGCCGTATCCCATACTTCGCAGAATTTACACGATAAATTGCAGCCGGCCGTGGCCACCGAAAGCGCGCGCGTACCGGGTAATACATGGTAAAAAGGTTTCCGTTCAACCGGATCATCCTGCACGATGCAAGGATTGCCGTACACCAGGCTGATGCATTCGCCGCCGCGATTTTCACGTACGCGACAGGGACCGCGCTGGCCATCCGTCAGACTGCAGCGCCGGGGACACAACATACAACGTATGGCGCGATTATCCAATGCTTCGAAATAGGGCGAACGTAGGGTACGAATCAAACCGCGCTGCGCCGTCTGGGATTTTGCTCGCCGCGCCAGCATCGGTAAGGCGCCTATCGCCAAAGCACCCAACCCGGCCTTGACCCACCGGCGACGGTCGGGATGAACACATTCTCTCGGTTTTCCCGACGATTTCATCGTTCCATTAAAACCCGTTATGTCATCCAAAAAAACAGCCTGCGTTTCGCTCGGCTTTTACTGGAATTCCAACGCAAATACATTGTATCATTTTATCGCGGTAATTCAAGGGTTTCTGCCGTTAATCGCGACCATCCCGTCATCGCTGTCGCTGACGGTTGCCTTGACTAACTGGTTGACCGTCAAATCCTTTCCGGTAACACGGGCCGGCAGGTATTCACCGGTCCAGCCGGAGCCTATGCCGCGCCGTACCCGTTCCAGCAGGACGGTTACCGGACGGCCAACCTGTTGCATGGCAAAGCGGGCTTGTTTCGCGGCGCCCATAGCGTTTAAGAACCGTACCCGTTCGCGTTTTACCGAAGCGGGCACTGTATCGGCCATGGACGCCGCCGGCGTGCCGGGACGCGCGCTGAACGGGAAAACATGTAAATTGGTGAAAGGCAATGCCTCCACGACGCGGACCGTGTTCTCGAATTCGGTTTCCGTTTCGCCGGGGAATCCGGCGATGATGTCGGTTCCTAATCCGACATTGTCAAGATGGCGGCAGGCAAATGAGATCCGGTCCCGGTAATCGGCGACGGTATAACGCCGTCCCATACGTCGCAATACGGCGTCATCGCCGCTTTGCATTGGCAAATGCAGGTAGCGGCATATCCGGTCCGATTCTGCCATGATTTCTATGACCGCCGTTTCAACCGTTGACGATTCGATCGAGCTAAGCCGGATCCGCGGTCCGTCGGGAATGTCAGCAAGAGCATGCAACAATTCCGGTAGACGGCGGTCTTGATCGTGGTAACAGCCCAGGTTGGCGCCGGTCAACACGATTTCGCGGCATCCTCCTTCGCTCATGCGCCGGACCGCGGCGACGATATCGGCGCTCGGCCGGCTGGTTTGAAGTGGGCGCAACGAAGGCACGATACAATAGGCGCACCGAAAGGGGCAACCGTCCTGAACCTTGACCAGGGCTCGGGTCCGGCGGCCGCCGCGCCAGCCGTCGACGGTTAGCTCGGATCCCGGCAATGTTGCCGTCGTCGGCAGGTCAAGCGCCTGGGCCACGATGGCCGGCAGCCGATGTTTATCCGCCTGCCCGACCAATCGATCGACGGCGGCCGTGGCGGGATCGTCCATCCGTAATATCTTTTCGGCAGAGCAGCCGGCGACCAGAATCAATGCAGCCGGATGTTGTCGCCGCATTGATCGCGCATGCCGTAAACTTTCTCGTTCGGCGGCAGCGGTTACGGCGCAGCCGTGAATAATACAGACGTCGCATGAATCCGAATTGGTCGCGACGACACGGAAGCCGGCAGCTCGGAACGCCGCTTCAAACTCCGCCGTTTCAGCCTGATTCATCCGGCAACCGACGGTTTTGAAGGCGACAGTCGTCATAAGCGATGCGATGGCCCAACGCGTTTCAAGCGTTCAACAGAGGATGCGCGCTCCGTAATCCTTGAATCGTTGAACTCTTGCCCTGTCAAAACCCCATTTGCTGCAAACCGTTACGCAATTCAATCTGAAATTGTTGCAGATCCTTTTCGCTGGGGCGATAATCCGGTTTCGACGCGTTAATACCGAGACGCCCTGTCTGATCAAGCATCCAAGTGGCGGACACGCCGTCGCTGAAGGTCACCGAGCCGCTGACCACCGCGCCCGGTTGGACGACTTTATCGAAGCTGACGCTTACGGCGCCGCCGCCCGGTATATCGCCGCCAATAGTGCCCGTTGTAGCGGCGCCGGTCGTTTCCGCGCCGGTATCCGGTTGCGCTGGCGTTGCTGGTTTGGGTGTGGGCTTGTCTTTCGGTGTCACATCAAGATCGAGTAACAGGAAACGTACATCCATGTAGGTTATCTTGATCCCGAATTCCGCCGAGATTCGCCGCTGTATTTCTGAAATTTCGCAGCCCTCGGCCACCCAGTCGGCGACCGTTTGCTTTTGTGCATCGTTTAGTTCAATCATAAGTTGCTCCTTGGCGAACGATCCGTTAGCCGGATCGTTTCCTTTTATTTGGGGTGTTAATCAGGTATAAACAGGCGTTGCCCGATACGTAATCGATCCGGATTGTCAAGTTCGTTGGCTTGTATGATCACATTGGCCCGGACATTATAGGCAGCGGCAATTTCCGAGAGGGTTTCTCCGGCACGCACTTCGTGGTAACGGCCATGTTCCGTGCGGGCCACTTGCGCCGTCGGCGCACGCGCGGCGGTTGCCACTTCAAGATGGCTGGCAATACGCTGGGTTACTTGCTCGATAATTTCGCGACGTTCCTTTTCGCGTTGGCGGTCGAGTGCGTTGAAGCGTTCATCCGTGTCATTGCGTAATCGGTTAAGCTCCGCCTTTTGTTCACGCTGGATAGTGTCGCGCAAACGGTTGTGTTCGCGCAAAAGATGCTCTTGTTCCTCATGAATGATCTCAAGCCGGTTCTGTAGGCGTTCGACGTTCTGTTTCACATTCGATAATTCCGTCTGTAACCGTGCCTGATCAGCGGCGGCGTTAGTTTCAGGATACGGCGCGACGCAGCCGGACATTATGAACGCTGGAAACGTTACAACCATCGACATGCGCAACGCTGCGCCGGCCAAGCGGTTGGCGGCGGAATATTGAATGTGCTTTTTCATGCGTCTTTTCATTTTCACCACGGTTTACGACATCACGACATTCTAAAGGAAAACCTTCTTTTCGTTCGATTGCTTTATTGCCTTCAAAATACCATCATATCAGTCTGCGGCGATAATTCAATGCCTTTTTTGGCAAGTGAATAATCGTTTTGGCACAATAAAGTTAAAGACGTGCATTATCGTATGGCGCTTACTTCATATCCCGCCAAAATTAGAATTGCTGCCTGCTTCGAACCGCGGGCAAAAAGGCATTGAATGAGCCAGCCGGGAATGATATTATTCACGTTGAAGCCACCGACTTGCCCGCGGACGCAGGCGGGTATAAACGAAGTGCTTGATTGCATAAATATCACGACGCATTGAGGGGCCTGCTTAAGTAAGCGCCATTTGGATCAGAATGATTATCTGCCGGTTTTTTCGTCGCGACTAAAAATAATGAAGGAGCTCGATGCACCGGAAATATTGCGAATTACGACGGCGCATCATTAACCTGGTGGCCGCGGGACTGCTGATTCGGATTCTGGCCATTCCCGTTGCGGGCGCCGGATCCGATTGGCCGATGTGGCGCGCCAACGCCGCCCGCAGCGGAGCCACGCCGCGGGCGCTGCCGGATAACCTGTACCTGCAGTGGTCGCGGCAGTTGCCGCCGCTGGAGCAGCCTTGGCCCCATCTCGGCGGACTGGATTTCGGTCAGGCCTACCAACCGGTGATCGAGTCCGGCCGGGTATTTATCGCTTCGTCGCATGATAATTCGGTTCGCGCCCTGGATCTGGCAAGCGGCGCCGAAACGTGGCGATTTTACGCCGATGCTCCCATATATTTTGCGCCGGTTATCGATTCGGACCGTCTTTATTTCGGTGCCGACGACGGTTATATTTACGCGCTCGACACGCACAACGGCTCGTTGGTTTGGAAACACCGGCTCGGTCCGCCCCGGTATGTCCTGCTTGGTAACGGCCGGCCGGCGGACATGTGGCCTGTGCGCGGCGCGCCGGTGGTCGCCGACGGCATCGTGTACGCGGCGGCGGGAATCTGGCCGTTCATGGGTGTCGTTGTTGCAGCGCTGGACGCAGAAACCGGCGCTGTGATTTGGCAAAACGACGACGATCAGTCACAGCCGGTTCTTGCCGGCGACCGTATCGAAGGCGGGCTTTCGCCGCAAGGATATCTGGCTATCATGGGCGATATCCTGCTCATACCCAATGGGCGTGCGGTGCCCGCGGCCCTGGACCGGGTTACCGGACGGCAAGCCTATTTCCGGACCGCCCGCTCCTGGAAACAACACGAGGGCGGTTTCATGATTTCCGCTGATCCGGATGGACGACACTGGTTTAACAGCGGAATCATGTATGAACGCGACACAGGCAACCGGATTTCCCTGATTGGGCACCGCTTTGAATCCGGTTCTGATCAAATCCCGGAAGGCAACAAGATTTATGTCCGGGTCGACAAGCGGCTGCGGGCATTCAATCTCGATGAGGGTTGGAAAGATATTCATGACCGGCTGGGACGCCAGATCCGGGTACGCCGGAAGCCTACCGAAACCTGGGCCATTGAACTGGATACGGAAATGAAACTGCATCTCAAAGCCGGTCCCCGTCTTTATCTGAGCCGTCAGGGAAAGGTTGCCGCGCTGACGGTGCCGCCAACGGCCGAAGCCGCCGCGGATTTCGCCTGGCAGGCAAAGGTATCCGGTACGCCGGCTGAACTCATCGCGGCGGACAACCGGCTGCTGGTGACAACCCAGGAGGGAATGCTGTATTGTTTTGGGTCGCAAGAAGTCGAACCCCGCCATATTCCCGAACCGCCACCGTCCAATCTCGCGGATAACGAAACATGGCGAACCGCAGCGGCGGAAATTTTGAGGGAAACCGGGATCAACCAAGGCTGGACCTTGGCGCTGGGCGTCGGCAGCGGCGAATTGATCATGCAGTTGTTGTCACAATCCGATTTGCAGTTCATCGTTATGGAGTCGGATACAGACAAGGCAAACCAATTCCGTGATCGGACACTTGCCGCCGGATTTTCCGCGGCCCGCATAACCACCATTACCGGTCAACCAGGCGAAATCAGGGTGGCGCCGTATCTGGCGTCGCTGGTGGTTTCGGAAACGCCGGTGGCGGCCGCCGGAAACTTTCCCTGGAGCATGATTTTTCAATCGTTGCGTCCGTTTGGGGGCATCGCTTTGTTGCCGCTGGCCGGGGAGACGGATACCGATGCCATGATCCGGCAGATATCCAGCCTGACCAGCCCGCAGGGAAAGGTTTCCATCGCCGGCAACCATCTGAAACTGGCACGACCCGGTCCACTGCCCGGGACCGCGGACTGGAACAACCACGCCAATTCTTTCGCCGGAGGGGATACACTGGTGGCCGCGCCGCTGGGAATACTCTGGTTCGGCGACCACTATGGACCCAATTACCGCAAAAGCCCGATACCGCCACTGGTAGCCGGCGGACGTCTGCTGCTGGTTGCCGATATTTCCGGACGGGATCTGCGCGAAGCAGCGGATCCGGAGATTCATCCGCGTGCCTTGCGGGCGCAGGATGTCTATAGCGGCCGTCCGCTGTGGCAGATTCCTTTCAGACAATTACCGGACGGAGAAGGAATCATCGACCGGGTACATTTGCTGGCGGCCGGCGACGATGTGTATCTTGTTCATAAACAAGACGTTTTCCATATCGATGCCCAACGCGGTAAACTGGCATCGATAATGCGTGTGCCGGCGGCTGAAGGACAACCGGCGCCCGAATGGACGCAGCCATTGCTTTGGGAAAACCTGCTGGTAGGGATAACCGACTTCAGCGCCCCGGGAGGCGGCCGTTTGGTAGCCATCGACCGCCATTCCGGACATCTGCAATGGAAGACCGATCTGCCATCAAGCGAACGCTTGGTGGCCGGCAACGGCGTGGCTTACATTCTGGACCGGACTCTTACCACACGTGCCTTCGATCTCCGCGACGGCAGCCTGCTATGGGAAAGATCTCTGACGGATGAGGAAATGCCGCTGCAGTCCGGACGCGGCACGCATCTGGCCTATTCGGAGGAAACCGATATCCTGGTGCAAAGCGACCGGCGCGTGAACCTTTACGGCAGACGCGGCAGGGACGGCAAATTGTTGTGGCATCACGAGGCCTGGCATACGCTGCCGCTGTTGCTGGTCGACGACAAGGTTATCTGGACCGTTTTCAATTCCGGTACGGCGCTGCCGGCGCTGAACCAGTTTACCGGCGAAGTCGCCATGCGTCGCCATCCGCTGACGGACAGGGAAATTCCCTGGAGTTTCACCCGTAACTATGGTTGCAACCGGACATTGTACGCGTCCAAACATCTGTTCACATTCCGTTCCGGCACGGCCGGTTTTTTCGATTTGAAACGCGACGGCGGCACCGGCAACCTGACCGGCTTCCGATCCGGCTGCCGAAACAACCTGCTGCCAGCCAACGGCGTACTAAGCGCCGTGGAAATGAGCGGTGGCTGCTATTGCAGTTATCCCATGCAAACATCGGTGGCCTTTATCCATATGCCGGATGTGGATTTCTGGACCATGACCCCCTACCGACAGGAAATACCTGATATGGCCGAACGGAACGAACGAATGGGCGATCAAACCGTTACGGGAATTATCCGGACCCTGGGCTTGAATCTCGGTGCGCCGGGAAACCGGCGTGACGATAATGGCGTACTCTGGCTCAACGTTGCGCAAACACCGCTGACGTCATCACCGGGGATTTCCCTGGAAGTCGAAACCGGTGAGGCCGGCGACTGGTGGCGAAAACATTCATTCCGCATGTCAGGCGACGGATGGCCCTGGGTAATCAGTTCCGGTATCGAAGCGCTCAATTTGATTTCAGTCGACTTGGCCCCGGAAGTGGTCGACCCTGAAAACCGTAATTATACGGTCCGGCTATACTTCGCCGAACCGGCGGCGGAACCCGGCCAAAGAATTTTCGATGTTCGCGTCCAGGACCGGACCGTCCTTGCCGGACTGGATATCGCCGCTGAAACCGGCGGCATCGACCGTGGATTGACACGCGTCTTGAACGGGATAAGCGTACGGGATAAACTAAAAATCGAACTGATCCCGGCCGGCGGCCAAGACAGTCTGCCGCCGGTTCTCAGCGGACTCGATATAACCCTGGAAGATGAAGACCATCGATGAAAGGAGATCGAAGATGAATAAAGGAATGCTTTTTATTCTGTGTTTGATGCTGGCGGGCTGCGATTATAATGTCCCGCTGGTAAAGACCCCTGAGATCGAGATCGATGAATCGGTGCTGGGGTTGTGGGAGCGATCAAAGGACGACGGACAAACTGAGAGATTGCTGATTCTGCCGCTCAACCAGCACGAATACATGGTGTCTTATCCTGCCGGTTCAAAGGAGGCCATGTTCGCCAGGGGATGCCTCTGGCATGACGCCGACATGACGCTGGTTCAGTTGGATTGGTTTGGAACCGCCCAGGCCAAGCTCCCGGACGACAACAGAACCTTTCAGTTCGTCATGTATACGCTTGAGGAGGATCGACTCAGCGTTCGTTTGCTTAACGCCGATATTGCGAAGAAGGATATCGCGTCCTCGCAGGATCTGGCCAAGGCCATCACCATGAACAGGGCGAACCCAAAGCTGTTCAGAGAAGCTATGCGGTTTACCAGGTTCAAGAACTGACACCGCAAACAGGGCGGGACCGGACCGGCAGCGCTGGCCAAGACATTGAATGTCATTTGATCGATCTTTTGACAACCATGGCTTACCGGTCCGACATCAAGCGCTACCCGGAGTCCCGACCCCATTCGATGGGTGAGTATACGGCAGGTCCGCCAGTTG
>PWZG01000009.1 GCA_003567575.1 PVC group bacterium
CAAAAGGCAACACGCAGGTGCTCTTCGAACGCCTGAGGAACGTCAAGCTGACGCCTTCTCAGCGCATGGTTGACCGCACCTCGCCGCGAAAGCCGGGCTGCGAGGGGTCGGTCCTGCAAATAACAAATAACTTGAATGCTCCTGTCGTCCGGACGGATTCTTCCTGATGGCCAACACCATGAATGAACGTCAGCGTGATTTCAAGGAGTGGCAATAGGGCGGTCAGGGTGAGCTGTCTTTCGTATGGGATATGCCGGATTACAACTTGAGTCCGATAGCCCATCCTCATTTTAATGATGTCATTATGGCAACAAAATCTGCTATAGAATGGACGGAATCCACGTGGAACCCGGTAACGGGTTGCACGAAGATCAGCTCGGGGTGCCGGAACTGTTATGCGGAACGTATGGCGATGCGGCTGAAGGCCATGGGCCAGCCGAACTATGCCAATGGATTCAAGCCGACTTGTCATTATGATGCGTTGGAATTGCCGCTCAAGTGGAAAAAGTCGCAAATGATTTTTGTCAATTCCATGAGTGATCTTTTTCATCGCGATGTTTCGACGGCCTTTATCCGTGAAATATTCTTCACGATGAATCATGCACCTTGGCATACTTTCCAGATCCTCACCAAGCGCGCCGGCCGCATGGCGCAAATAGCGCATCATTTTCAGTGGAGCCCAAACGTGTGGATGGGCGTTACCGTTGAAAGCGCCGATTACGTTGGCAGAATCGATCATCTGCGGCAAGTTCCATCCGCCGTGCGGTTCTTGTCGCTCGAACCGTTGCTGGGGCCATTGCCGGATCTAAACTTTGAGGGAATCAATTGGGTCATAGTCGGCGGTGAATCCGGGCCGGGCTCGCGCCCCATCCGCCCGGAATGGGTCACCAACATTCGCGACCAGTGTCTTGAAGCCGACGTACCGTTTTTCCTCAAGCAATGGGGCGGTACTCAAAAAAAGAAAGCCGGCCGATTGCTTGAAAAGCGTACCTGGGATCAAATGCCGGCCATGCAGCTTTCATGACCCGGATAAATTGGAATCGAAAACGAACGGCCGGCGTATCGTCAGGACGGAGAATCAACCATCTCCAACATATCGCGAGATTGGAGATGGTTGATCGCCTAATCGAACTCATAATCCGCCTTGCATATCACGTGGCGATGGGTTATCAATTTAGGTCAGCGAGTAGGTGTGTCGCCATTAGTCCCAAAAAGAATCGGAAAGAAACAGGATCAGGATTGGTCGGAACGGCAGTGCGGAAATCGCTTTGACGCATATCATCCCTCCCAAAAATCATGATATACGTCATAATGTAAACGTAAACACCTGGAAATCAAGCATTATTTTGATGCATATCATCCTGGGTGGGATGATATACTTGATGTATAATACTATGTTCTGCCTTAACAGTTGCCCGTTTCAAGTGCTTCACGCATTTTCTCCCGAACCCGATCACGCAATTGTTTCGGCGCTAAAACCGTTACATCCGGCTGCCAGGACAAAATCCAGCGTATCAATTCGTTCCAGCCGCCGGTTTCCAGCCTCAATTCAATCGCGCCGCTGCGTTTTTCCACCATTCGTTGCGACGGATGCCAAACCCGCTCGCGAATATAGGCCGCCACCCGCGACGAAAACAGCAATCGAACCCGCATGATTTTCTCGCCGCGTACGATCCCGAAAGATTCCCGGAGCACGGCGGCAACGTCAAATTCCGGATTAGGCTCAAACATTATATCCGTTCGCGTCACTTTGCGAATCCGCGAGACCGCAAAGGTGGCAATCCGGCCGCCAGTACGGTTCATGCCGATGACATACCAGTTGCCGTGATAGAACAGGAGGTGGTAGGAATCGAGAGTGTATCGCTTCACATCGCCATTGAACTTCTGGTAAACGATCGCGATCCGTTCCCGACGATCCGTCGCCTGTGCAACCGCCGACCAGGTTTCGAGATCCTGCCGGACATAATCATCGCCAATGACGCTTAAATGGTCCGTTAAGGCGCTCGGATTGATCGTAATCGAACCATCCAGCGATTGCCCGATCTTCTCGAACAACGACGCCATATCCAACTCCAAAGGCGTTCCCTTGAAAGCGCCCAGCAGCTTGGCGGCGATCGCGAAAGCGAACACTTCCTTGCGGCTCACGCGTAAAGGCGGCAGCATCCAGCTTGCGTCGGTCAAATAGAAACCCTTCCGCGACGCGTCGTATTCGATTGGCGCGCCCGCGTCATCTCGCAAAATATCCAAATCCCGCATCACGGTCGCGCGGGAAATCTCCAACGCTCGCATAAAAGTACCGGCATTCGCATACATACCCGACCGCATCCCTTGCTGAATCAGGTCGATAATCCGGCGATGCCGCGCAATTTGAGGACGAGAAATATTTTTCATGTTTTTTCGGACCTGTATCGTTATATGAGACAGGTCCCATGATATATTGCTCCCATGATTATGCAAGTTCCATACCCAAAACAAAAAACGGCGACCGGACAAAACCGGGACCGCAACGAGTCGGGCGCCGCTCAGCGGGAATCGAAGAACCGGTTTCCAACCCCCGCGACTCCCAGCGATTCGGGCGGCTCGCAACGAAACCGGCCGAAACTCCTTGACCGCATCCGTGCCGAAGCCCGGACCCGGCATTATTCCATCCGTACCGAGCGAACCTATGCCGCCTGGGCTTACCGCTACATTGTCTTCCATGGCAAACGGCATCCCGACGAGCTGGACGCGGCCGACATTAACCGATACCTCAGCCATCTGGCCACCGACCTCAACGTTGCCGCCAGCACCCAAAACCAGGCACTCAACGCTATTGTGTTCATGTATAAACGCGTCTTGAACATTGATATCGGGAACATCGGCGACGTAATCCGCGCGAAAAAACCAAGTCGGCTACCCGTCGTACTCAGCGCCGAAGAAATGGCCGATCTGCTGGCCCAACTCACCGGCACCCGCAAACTGATGGGCGAGCTGCTCTACGGAACCGGAATGCGGATCATCGAACTGGTCCGCCTGCGGGTCAAGGACATCGATTTCAACCGCCGCATGATCTTTGTCAGGGATGGAAAAGGCCAAAAAGACCGTACCGTCCCCTTGCCCGCCGAATTGGCGCCGGAACTGAAAGTTCACCTCGAAAAAGCCCGCCGACTCCATAACCAGGACCTGGCCGCCGGATATGGCACCGTGCATCTGCCTTTTGCCTTGGCCCGAAAATATCCGAATGCACCCAAGGAATGGGTCTGGAAATATGTTTTCCCGTCCGGGAACCTGTCCGTCGATCCCCGTAGCGGCATCAAACAACGCCACCACGTTTATGAAAGTGTCTTGCAAAAAGCGCTCAAAGCGGCGACCCGCCGTGCCGGCATCGCAAAAAATGTGCATGCCCATACCCTGCGACATTCATTCGCCACCCATCTGCTCGAAGCCGGCCACGACATCCGTACCGTCCAGGAGCTGCTGGGCCACAAAGACCTCAAAACCACCATGATCTATACCCACGTTACCCAGGACAGCGCATGCGGCATCAAAAGTCCCCTGACACGGGTCCGCAAAATCCAGAATGACCGGCGGCTGGCCGCACAAACACCTGTACCCGGGATGATTGAGGCTCAAAGCCCCGCTCCGGCCTCTTCACCGCCAAATGACGCGCAGCCGGTAACAAACCGACGGCATCCGGTGTCTCCGCTGACATTCCTCAAACGCATCGGAATCGCCGCTTTATGGACCATCGCCTGTCTCGTCGGAAAGCGTCCGTCATGAGTTTTAACGCAACCATACCCAGATACGCCAACGGACGCTTCTACACTGCGCCCAGCGGCCGGAGCCCGGATTCAATACCCACCCGAATGACGAGTGGACCGCCTCCGATCATGATAACCGCCACAACCGGCTGGACGGATTTCTGGCATCAAATCAACAATTCCCTGCTCCAACGCGGATACAGTGATGCATCGCGGACGCTCTACCGCACCGTAATGCGCAATTTTTATCGCTATGCACGGCAATCCCCCGGCCGCGTAAACGCCCAGTTGATCGAAGATTACATCACCCAACTGGCCGAAACCCACTGCACCTGGCATTGGGCCGGAATGACTATCTCGGTCCTGCGTACCGTCTTCGATAAACTCTGCGGCCAATCCGTGACCCACCGGCTCATCACGCCCCGGCGCAGCTTCCCGCTGCCGGAAATCCTCAATCGCCGGGAAATCCTCGATTTACTGGCCGCCGCGACCACCCCACGCGACCAGCTTCTGCTGGGGCTGCTTTACGGTTGCGGACTCAAACCCGGCGAACTTATTCGCCTGACCTGGGCCGATATCGATCCGGAGCGCCATATCCTTCGCGTCGTTACCACCGCCACGGCACGGGAACTCGATCTCCCGCCCGATCTACTGCCGATCCTGGCCTACGGCAAGGCGCATTGCCCAACCGGCGACTATGTATTCCAAGGCCGCTACGAAGGCACACCGCTCAGCTTGCGGATGGTCGAGTTGACAGTCCGCCACGCCCGACAGGCCGCCGGGGTTCTCAAACCTATAACCGCCATGAGCTTACGGCATGCCTACGCTGTCCATTGCCTCGACGCCGGCGCATCGATCCGGGATGTCCAAGGGGCGCTCGGCCACCTCGACATCCGCACAACCATGCGGTATCAACGTTGCATGCTGCCAGAAAACTTTGAAAGCCCGATTGATACGCTCCGTCGCCGCCAACGGGAAGCCGCACCGCCTTCTCCGGAACCGCCGGCCGAAACCGACCCGACATCGCCCCACCACGGCCTGTTCGCCGAACCGCCGTCGGTGGAAGCGGTGGACCTGCCGTTCCGCGAACTGGGCGACAACTGGGCTGCCGGGTTCTACCGGCTGCTGAAAACCCAGATCATCGGCCGATTCCTCGGCCTGCGGCGCTTCTCCCGGCGCGGCAGTTAGCCGCCGCCGGCCGGATCACCTCGCCGCGCCGTTCCTCAACGCCGGATTACGCCCGGAAACCGCCCGAAATCGGTCACTCAGCCCAAAACGGCCAGCCTCCGGCTATTGCTTTGACCCCTACCGGCGTTTAACCTGATTTTTTGGGTTGCATCTCCCCTCGACCGGTGCTATAAATTCTTCTTGCGGCCGGGCTTTGCCTTGGGACCGGGGTCGGAAAACCGGAAAACGGCGGCGTTGATGTATTCACGAAATCAAGCCGTCTAATACAGATGTTAGCCGAAGACAATGAATATGAATGTCATAGATATTTTCTTGACAATTCACGCAACATCGCGGTGGAATGAATTAAAGAAAACACAGGGGCATTGTGATTCTGAATTAAGCGAGGCAGGTCGAAGAATGTCTTTGCTTATGGCAAAGAGAAACGATCTAGCCGGGGTTAAGACCATCTTTACATCCGACTTGAAACGTGCGTATCAAACGGCGGAACCCCTGTCAGAAAGAATCGGCGTATCTATTGTGAAGTCTTCAGCTTTACGCGAAGGCAACTGGTCGCACTACCATCGCGATCCTGAATATCCACCTTTGAATTTCGATGGACCATTTGAGGATCGAGAGGCATTGACTCAAAGAGCCGTGCGCAGCATGACGGACATTGCTAAATCAGAGCACCCTTCACCTATTCTAATTGTTGCTCATGGAGCTTTTGTCCAATGTTTCCTTTCCCAATCATTCTCGACTAAGATCAGCGAATACAAAGGTATCCGAACCGCGATAAATCATTTGCAATATACAGACGGAAATTGGGAAGCGCTTACTTTGAACGACGATGTGCATCTTCGGGAGTTTGTTCACGGAGTCACCACACTCGACAGTGGCTAACAAGGGTTGCACTTTATCGGCACGTACCGCGCCGAAAAGTGAACCCAGACGTTGGCTCCAGGAGAACACCACGCATGAATGACTATGATGTTGCGGCCTACATCTGGCCGGCCTACACGGGCAACGAGCCCAGGACCCGCATGTTCTGGCCTGAAGGAAACGGCGAATGGGAATCGGTGCGTAAGGCAACCGCCAAGTTCCAAGGGCACAACTGGCCGCGCCGACCGCTCTGGGGTTATTGCAACGAGGCAGATCCTGGGGTCATGGACATGCAGATCGCCGCAGCGGCTGACCACGGCGTGAATGTCTTCATCTACGACTGGTACTGGTATGACAACCGGCCCTTCTTGGAACAATGCCTGAACGACGGCTACTTGAAGGCGCGCAACAATGATCGGGTCAAGTTCTATCTCATGTGGGCCAATCATGATGTTAATCTCACATGGGACAAACGGCTGGCGCATGCCAAACCCGACTCCATCATCTGGCAAGCCGCTGTTAACCGCAAACAATTTGAGGAGATCGCCCTTCGCCTGATTAGGAAGTACTTCGCCCATCCATCGTATTACCGGATCGACGACTGCCCGCTTTTCCAGATCTATGAGCTGAAGAACCTGGTTGCCGGTCTCGGAGGTATCGAGCAGACCGTCGATGCCTTCACTTGGTTCCGCCAGCAAGCGGTAAACGCGGGCCTGGCAGGAATCCACCTGCAACTCACTTCCTGGGGATCCAAGCGCCGTAACATGAGCGGCGTTGACGGCGATGCAGGCACAACCTTGGCCCACGACGTGGAACGGCTCGGTTTCGACAGCCTTACTAACTACCAGTTCTGCCACTTCACGAATATCGACCGTGACTATGCCGATATTATGGTCGATGTGCGCAAGGAGTGGGACCGCATGGATAGAGAGTTCACTGTACCATATTTTCCTCATGTGTCGGTCGGTTGGGACAACAATCCCCGCTTCGAAACATTCCGTCCCGGCATCGTCAAGAACAACACTCCGGGCGAGATCGCAAAGGCGTTTCTTGCAGCACGAGACTATGTCGATGCCCACCCGAACCAACCCCCACTTATCACCATAAACAGCTGGAACGAATGGACCGAGACGAGTTACCTGCAACCAGATGACTTGTACGGATATGCATATCTGGAAGCAATCCGCAGTGTATTTATGAGCCAACAATCTCCTGCAGGCGACAGCCTAAAGGCCGCGCCTGAGGAGTGACGTTGGCCGAAAATGATATGAAACAAATCCTAGCGATAATTGTGGCGTCGATTGCCTTGGTTGGCTGTAGGAGCAGCCAGACTGGGGAGCCTATCACTCTCGACACCTTTCATGAGACAACAATCTACGCCCAATTGAAGGACGAACCGATTCCTCTGCCAAATGAAAATCCATACGGTAATAACTCAGGCCAACGCGAATCCTACATTGAAGGCTTTCGTGGTGGATGGGATTGGGCCATTTCTGGCGCATTGCTCCGTGGCACATTCGTGACCCCAACCGATCTGCCCGATGCAGAACATGCTGCATGGTCTGCTGGATGGGAGCTAGGTGCAAAGATGGGCAGCGATCGATGGATGAAGGAACGGGACAAGATTCAAAATGAAGGCGGCCAACAAAGCGTCGCACCCTATCGCCGCTAGTCGCGGCGAAGGGTGAACGCTGGCGTTCGGCAAGAGAAGACAACAAACACAACACAAAGGAGGAAAACCCGCATGAACCTGAAACTCGCAGCGATCCTTGCGCTGGTTGGATCGGCCATCCAGACGCTCATGAGCCTTATCTGGATATTCAAACCACATGAGCTCATTCGCTCGCTCTACCACGAGACACCCATCGGACACGGAATTGTGTTCGTAGCAAACGCACTCGTGCTGTCGTTCTTTGTCACCATCGTTATCAAACAAAGCAAATAGGAGCCACCAATGACGAATGAAGTAAACAACATGCTGGGAATTGACAGCTCGGAACAGCAACAGAGCAACACGGAGACGGCAACAAGCAAGAGTAAATATTCAATCGTAGGCATTCTGATACTTGTGATTATTGGAGGCTACATTGGCCTCCTGTCATTCAATCGGTTTCAGGCTCGCAAGATGGCGACGGTCGTAGAGCAGAACCTTTCAAGGATCGCATCCTGGAACACTTCATCCTCATTCAATCGTACATCTACCCCAGAAGAGATAGAGCTGTATCTGTCCCGCTGTGGAGAATGCGCCTCGCTCATCAAAGAGCTTACAGGACGGACGTCGGACCAAACGAAACCCATGAAGGATATCTTGGCAGACATGAAACGCTGGGGGCTAAGTGACGATGTGTGGGTGGACTTTGCTACTAGCGTGCAGGAGAGCATGAGCGAGATGATCCGCAAAGCACAGGCAGATGTAGCAAGCACGAAGGAACACGCTACAAAAGTCTACATGGGCCCCATCAATGACTTTGCGAATTCGTACCCAAACTGGCAATCATTTGCAGAGAGAGCAAGGCAACTCGAATACCTGAAATAGAGAATCGGACCGAACCAGAGAATTGACTCGTACCCAGTACAGCCGCGCGGACGCGGCTGCACTGGTCCGGTCATTCTGATCGTTGGGTGCAGAAGATAGATGAAACAAACGATCAAACAGTGGTGCGCAGAGCAAGGCGTCAATTGGCTGGGCCAAGGCTCGTCCGGTGGCATCCGGTATGACTGGAAGCTCGTTCTCGGCAAAGGCCGTACGGCCATGTTTTCCACCATAGTCGAAGGTGAGCTGCCGGAAGCCCGGCGGATCGGGAAACGTGACGTATTGGTATTCCCAAATGTGAACCGCCCGAGAGACGGCGGCAAGATTAGCAAGGCAGCGTTCATCCGGATAATCAACTGGGTTGAGGACTGCCTGGCAGGAAACATCCGAGAACTGAAGACACCCAACAAAGCGTCGGAGGATATCGGCGCTAGCGCGCCGAATCCTCAACGCTAACGTTGGACGGAAGAAAGAAGGATACTACATGCTGAAAACGACAATTCGAACTACTGCATCTCTTGCAATCTTCCTGTTCTCCCTGTCGCAGACTTTAGCCCAGAGCAAACCGACATGCGCCGTTCTCACCTTTGATGCCCGCGTGGGCGTCTCCGTACCTGAATCACAGATGTTGAGTGATCGATTTGCGACGGAGTTTGATCGCCTTGGCCGCTATACCATTGTTGCCCGGTCTATGATGCGTGAGATTCTCGATGAGCAGGAATTTCAGGCGACAGATCATTGCTCGGCAGCAGCCTGCGCCGTGGAGGCTGGACAATTGCTCGGTGTGCGTTTCATGGTTTACGGCACTATCGGCAGATTGGGCGGGATATATTCGATCAACAGTTTCATGGTGGATGTCGAAACCGGGCAACAGATACGTAGTGCTACGACGGATATAGAAGGCGAAGTCGGACTGGCACTAACCTATCTTATGTCTGCGAATGCCCGGCAACTTCTTGGGATGGAATCCCCTCCGAGACCGGATGTAAGGCCTCCCCGCGCACTCGAGCCAAGACGTGATCAGGAGGGATATTTCGACATATCGCTATCACCCGCGAGAGCGGAATTGCGATTGAATAATCAACCGATACGCCCGGGGAGAATATCGGTGAGCCCCAATCGGCATCATACGTTGACAGCCAGTATGAGTGGTTACACTTCATATGGGAAACAGCACTCGGTGGGGGTCGGCGGTACACGGTCGATTGATATTCGGTTACGCCAAGATC
>PWZG01000575.1 GCA_003567575.1 PVC group bacterium
CCCCATCACGAACTATGGCTTATGCATCGCGCAAACCCAGGGCGTATTGCGCCGCGTCCTGTCGCCGTTCCCGGCAGCATTGGCTGCGCTTGACATAGCGGCGAGAAATTAAGCCCTTACGCTCAGCAACTAAACAACAGATTGTTGTCTCTTGAAACGCAGATTACGGCATCACGGTCTTGCCGCGGAAAATGATGATACCGTCGCCGATCATTTGGCTGGACACCATTTGTTCGTCGTCCGCATCCAGTTGAACCATGACCATGGTCGCGGTCGTTTCGAGATCGAATGCCGCCAGGGTTTCCACGGGAGGCTCGGTTTGGCCCATGCGCCAGACGGCCAGTACGCGTCCTTCCGGTGTCATAATTTCGACGCCGTATCCGCCGGGAATTTCGATTAGATCAACGGCGGCACGCTCGCCGTGAGTGCCCGTCAGGCCATCGGTATCGTCATCAAAATCAACGTTTGTTTTTGCGTCTTCAAAACGATTGCCGCTGACAAGCACACCTTTGCAGTTGCTTGCACGAATCGCGGTCATGGCTCGCTGAGCCGGGAATACGGCTGAATTTCCGGCAAACAATAAACCGTCGATATCGGCGAAATTGAAAGCCGGTGCGGGACTGCCGCCCACGACAAAATGGTTGTTCACGGCAACAAACGGCCCGCGCCGCCCCGCAGCGGTTCCCCGGTTGACAATCACCGGGATACCGGTGCTTGCTTCCATAACATTGCCGGCCACCAGAATACTGCCGGCCACGCCCTGTCCGGAAACCGGCATCCACAGCAACCGGCTGCGTCCGGTCGTATTGTTGAGGATACGCACGTTGTCGCTGGCCCATGACGCGCCATATTGTTCGATATTAAAAATACCACGACGTACCTCGCGCACATCGTTGCCTTCCACCAGAACATCGCGGGCATTGGCAATGGCCAGACCCTGCCGTCCGATATGGTGAAAACGACTGTCGCGTACCACGACATGATCACTGCGCACATAGACGCCGTCGCCAAACACATAAGAGCCGCTGACGCGTTCAAGGGTGACATGGGATGCGCCATCGATATCGAATGCATGCTGTGCTTCGCGCGCGGCATCCCAGCCTTCCCGCCCGACGCCGGCGTCATCGTTGGGCCCGCGCACATGCAGATCGCGCAACACAATATGCCGGCTACCGCGATTTACCCGCCAATGCGCACGGTTGCGAATATCCAGGCGCCCGCCCTCCGTCACCTTGTCGAAAGAACGGAACAAGGAGCCGTTCCCTTCAATTGTAAGTCCTTCGCGGTCGCTAATCTTCAGCGTACCTTCAATCAGATACTCGGCGCCTTGCGGAAACTTGATGACGGAATGGTCCGGAACCCCGTCGATGAAAGCCTGCAGATCCCCGGTAACATCGCGCGCCATATCCGCCGGAATCGTATCGGGGACATCAAACGAGACCGTCCCGTTCGCGGCCGATACCGTATCCACCGACGGTACCATGCACCACAAAACCATCAACACCACGCCGGCCAACTTACGTGAGCATGTCTTCATTCCGTCTCCTTGGTTTCTTCATTAAGTTCAATGCAATTTCCCTCTGCACGTAGCAAAGCGTAGTGTTCCACGATGACAAAGTCAATACCGGTTTTCGTTTTTTTTGCTGTTGATGGGTTTTCAGAATCCGGCAAAACCATTTTTACACGCAACGACATGCTGTTGAGTGTCTCTGTATGCATGTGCTCGAGCATTAGACTTGACATCCGGGATCGCAGGCCGCTTGACTGGGATCAACGACTCGGCTATCATTTAATCGCGGAATGGATGGAATAAACCGCATGCAACAAACCCCTCAACTCAGACGGAGAACGAACATGCGCTTCTCGCTCGGTACAACGCTTTGCGTCCTGGTTTTGCTGGCGGGGGTGATGCCCGGTCATGCGGATTATGCCGAGATAACGGTTGAGGAATACGCCGGGATGACGCGTCGCCATTGGCCGGTGCATATAGGCGTGGCCATTCCGGCAGAAACGCCGCTGGATAACCTGTGGCTGGGACGTGTTGTCCAAGAGGCCGGCGATTCCGCCGGCGAGGAAGCGGATCTGACGCCGATCCCTTTTCAAGTCTTGACGGTCGTAACCCCCGATGACGCTTGGCGCGATCGACTGAAATCAATCGATCTGGTGTTTCCGGTGAATCTGAAGGTGCACGAATCCGCCCGTTACCGTCTTTATTTCGGTGATGACGCCACGGCACGTCCCCATGCCGAACCGGAATACCGGCTGACGATTGAAACCGGCGACCACCTGATCCGTCTTATCGATACGGGACCCGCGCAGTTCAGTTTCCATGAAAATTCCGGGCAATTGTTCAGTTACCGTTCGGCCAAAACGAAACGGTTGGTGGATTTCGCTCAGTTCGGGGGCTGGCCGATTCATTACACGCCCGATGTCAGAAAAGACGGCGCCTTCCGCAGTGTCAGAAGCTGGGACGTGGTGGAAGGCGCTCTGCAACCGCAAATCGAGGAAGCCGGCGGACCGCTTGCCTGGCGTATGGTGCGTGTCGGACCGCTGCTACCCGATTCCGATGCCATTGAAGTTTCCGTAACCTATACCGCTTATGCCGGAATGCCGTTTTTGCTCGAATCGTCTGCCATCCGGTTCAAAGCCAATACCGCCGTCGAGATCATTCGCAACAACGAGCTGGTCTTTACCCGCGGATTACAAACGCACGGTATTTATCTCGATCATGCGATGCAAACACATACGTTCCGAGTGTATAATCCCGACGATTATGACGAACGTTTCCGGCATATCAAGGATGACATCCTGCCGGCCGATATTCCCTTTATCGGTCTGTTCCACGAATCCGCGGGCGACGGTTTCGGCGCGGTCACCCTCGATCGCGCGGTGTTCAATCCGCGAGCGCTGGCCGCCGACGGCGGTGGCGGCGCGCACTATTATTTCAACGAGTTGCTGCACAAAAAGCCGATCGATAGTTTTACCTATCTCGCCCGTGCCGAACTGTTCAACTTCGAATGGGGTCGGTCGACCTGGCGCAATGTCGCCCAGACGGTCGTTCCCGATGGCTCGGTTTTCGCCGAACGTTCGGCTTTCCTCGTCTTTAATGTCGGGTTGGAAGAGACCGACGATCCACGATTCGCGGAGTTGAACCACTGGGTGCGGCGGTTACGGCATCCGCCTCGTGTGCGGGTGACGAAAGACGGTCGCCGTTAACGGGTTAGCGAGGGGATATTTGTATATGTTAAGAAAAAAAATTATGACGTCCTTTTTTGTCGTTTTCGCGTTAACGACGGTTTTGCATGCGCGGCAACCGGTTGTTCTGGCCGAAAACGGCCGGGCGCACGTGGCGGTTGTCGTGGCGCCAGATGCGGCCGATGCGGTGCGCGAGACAGCCGGTGAATTGGCGGATTATCTGGGGCGAATCTCGGGCACGACCTTCGAGGTGATCGCGGGCGATGGCACGAGCGGTCTTGCCGTCGGTATCGCGTCGGATTTTCCGGCGTTGGCGTTGGCTGACCGGTTCGATGCCGGGGATTTGACCCGGCGTGAGGAATATCTGTTGCGTTCCCATGCCGATGGCGTCCTGCTGATCGGCGCCACCGAAGCGGCGCTGCGGCATGCGGTATGGGATTTTCTGTACCGGCTGGGATACCGGCAGTTTTTTCCCGGTTCGGTTTGGGAATCGATTCCAGCGCTGGACACTGTGGCCGTGACGCTGGATACGTTTGAACAGCCGGATTACTGGGGGCGGCGGCTGAGTTCGCTGACTTCGCGACCGCCCGATCGTTTCCATGACGGCGAATCCTATCGCCGATGGCAGGCACGCAACCGCGTGGCGGACGGGTTTCTGGTCCACAGCACGCATGCCTACGGCGCGATCATCCGGGCCAACCGCGAAGAGTTCGAAGCACATCCGCAATACCGGGCATTGGTGGATGGGGAACGGCGCGGCAGTAAATTCTGTATTTCCAATCCGGGCTTGCGTCAACTTGTCGTTGACCATGCGGTCCGGGTGATACAAACGAATCCCGAACGGCACAGTATTAGCATGGATCCGTCCGATGGCGGCGGCTGGTGCGAATGTGACGATTGCGATGCGATGGGAAGCGTCAGTGACCGGGTGGTGATCCTGGCCAATGCAGTGGCCGAGGCTATCAATGCCTTGGGGATGGGCGATAAGTACGTCGGTTTTTATGCCTACAACCAGCATTGCGCGCCACCCGACATACCGGTGCATCCGCGCGTAGTGGTGACAGTGGCCGCCGGACATCTGACGGGCGGTTGGACTCCCGAAGCGCTTTTCGATGCCTGGCGCGAACGCGGCGGCGCGACGTTTTTCGGGGTCTTCGAATATTACTGCAATATCATCAGCGCCTTTTTACCGCGCGGCCAACGGGCGTCGGATTTGGCCTATCTGACTCGCGCAATCCCTGATTTTCACAACCGGGGCGCCCGTATGCTGGCCTCGGGGACCGCCTACGGCAACGGGGCCGTCTGGCTCGGCGCTTATATCGCGAGCCGCATGCTCTGGGATATCGGCGAAGCCGACCGGGTCGAGGCGCTCTACGACGACTTTCTCGACCGGATGTTCGCGCCGGCGCGGGAACCGATGGATACTTTTTTCCGGTTGGTCTACCGATTGCGCGAGGAGGATCCCCGCATGCCGCTGACGGAAGATACGGTCGGCCGCATGTATCGCGCGCTTGAAACAGCGCGCGAACAGGCCGGCCCGGATGTCGAAGTGCAGCGCCGGATTGATGATCTGATTCTTTATACCCGCTACACCGAGTTGTATGTGAATTATCGCGCGACACGCGGCGAGAACCAACGTGTCGAAGCCTATCGTCAAACCTTGCGACATGCCTACCGTATCCGCGAACGTCTGATGGTCAACGTATTCGGTTTGTTCGCGTATCCCCGTTCCGAAGTGCCGGAAAGCGCCGCCTGGTCCGTGCCTGAATCGGAGAACGACTGGAAGGATAGCCGCCCCGTCACGGACGCCGATGTGACACGGTTTTTAACGGAAGGCATTGCAGGAAACCGGGTCGGCGACTACGAGATACGCGGTTTCAGCGATAATCTGGGGCCGCCCGCCCGGGCGCTGAATTTACCCGAACGGTCGATGGGCGATTTCGGTCTCGGCCCGCAGGGACGTCAGGTGTTTTATACCTGGGTCGAGGAAGCGCCCGCGACGATCGACCTCAAGGTCACGGGCGGTTTGATCCGGCATTACCGGCATCGCATGGGTAACGTGCGTATCGCACTCTATTCCGATTTGGCGGTGAGCGATGAGGCCGATTTCACGGTGGCAACGGATGAAAGCGTGCCGCCCGATGGCGAACCATACATCGTGAAACTGGCCACACCGCATGCCGGTTTGCATCGCGTGGAGATACAGGACGGCGGCGGCGGTACAAAAGTCGAACCGGCCGTCGCCGGCATGCCCTTCAGCGTGGATTCCGGGCCGGATCCCAGCTTCAATAACCGGCATATCTGGAATGCCTATTTTTACGTGCCGAAAGGTACCCGGTCGTTATCCTTTCATGTGTCGGCGCCGGTTGGGGATATTCTCGACGGCGACGACCAGGTCGCTTTCCGTTTTATGCGCGATATTTCCGGCCGGGAACGCGATGATGCGAGCACGGACAGCATCAGCGGCGGCTATTTTACCTGTCCCGTTCCCGAGGGACAGGATGGACGGGTCTGGAAATTACACCGCGTGCGAGGCGCCTGGCGCCTGTTGAACGTGCCGCCCTATCTGGCGCGCAAACCCGCCGAATTGCTGTTGCCGATCGAGGTTATCGAAGCGGATAAAGACAATGAACGGGACGAAAATTAACGGTCACAACGACATGTTCTCTCAAAATACACGCAAGACGTGTATGTTAACAGTGACCGTATCGACGGATTGATTGATAGGCTGCAAGCTGATACCATGTTTTTTTGTCCGGTCGCCGCTTGATCACGGTAGAAACATATAAGGGAATAAATGACGCTATTGGTCAACCTTTGGATAAAGTTGTTTTTTGTCTTAACACCTTTTTTTGCGCTTACGATGTTCCTTACGTTAACCGAGGGGTATGACGGCCCGCGCCGTAGTCGTCTCGCGGTTTCGGTATCCGTCGCCGTAGGCGTCATTTGTTTGATTCTGTTCTTCGCCGGCAGACAAGTGTTTTCAGCATTCGGAATCACTCTGGATGCTTTCCGTATCGGCGCCGGAGTGCTTCTTTTCCTTTCCGGCATCGGACTGGTGCATGGCCGGGCGGGAACGTCCAATGCCAATGCCGCTGACGACGGAGATGTAGCAATTGTACCTCTGGCCATCCCGATCATCGTTGGGCCGGCAACCACTGGAACGCTTCTTGTAATGGGGGCTGAGTTGAGCGATCTTGCGGCGAAGACGATTGGGGCGGCGGCTCTTATCCTTGCTGTAATGTGTGTTGCTGCCGTCCTGCTGGCGGCTTCGGCGATTCAGCGTATTCTCGGGGTACGAGGTATATCGATACTCAGCAGGCTGACGGGTTTGATTCTGGCAGCACTCGCCGCCCAGATGATAATGACCGGGATTCAAGGCTTTATCAGCATCCAGCAATAGGGACGGGAATGTTGAGCGCCATCGTGCTGAACGGGTGGGGTGGATGACGGGACTCGAACCCGCGGCCTACAGGACCACAACCTGTCGCTCTAACCAACTGAGCTACACCCACCATCGGGAATACCGGGACGGTACTCAATAACCGCCGATAAGATAACCTTAAAACATACTAAAATCAAGCCCTAAATTTTCTTTATGATATTTTGCTGTTGTTTTTCGGTGTGAAAGACTATAATTAAAGGTTTTATGAACAGGCGGCTCCACAAGTTGGGTTGTTTTTAACACGGGAGATTGATGATGGTGAAGAAAACAGATTGTTGCGAAAAGGAACATCAGGGCCATTTGTGTGTGTTGGCGGGCAAGCAAGCCTTTGACGAGATTCAGGAATTGGTGCGCGATCCACGTTTTATCTGTTTCAATTGCGGACGGGTAGCCCATACCGATAAGAATCTGTGTAATCCGATGCCGTTGGATTCCGGCAGCCGTTGACCCAATACCGCGGCCTGAAATTATAGGTTAAAGGGATCGTTGTCGATCCCGTGCAACCGCGGCATCCGTTCGGGAGGGCTTTCACGATGACGGAAAAACCCAAAGTACGACGCCGGCGTGGTTACGTCTGCGGCTGTTGCGCGGTTTGTTGCCGCGAGATGATCGTGCCGGTTAACGATGCGGATGTGCGACGGCTGGCCAAATCATCCGGGTTGACACCCGCTCGTATCGTGGGGTTTTACGGATCGCGCCACGTCGAATTCGATGACGAAAGCCCACTGTGGGTTTATACCCGTTACGGCGCGCGAATTATGGCGCTCAAACGGATCGGTAATAAATGCCGGTTTCTAAACAGCGCCGGCCGCTGCCGTCTTTATGCGAACCGACCTTCGACGTGCCGTACGTTCCCCTACGAAATCCGGTTTAACGGGTCGCCGCAACGGCCGGTGATCGAACGCACCGATTGGATGCCGTGCCCGGCGCAACCGGGATTGGTGATGGATTGGGATAAAGTGTTGTGGGCGCGATTGCGGGAAAAACGCGAGGATGACCGTTTTTATCGCCGTTTACGCGTTTGGGAAGAGACGGGAACGGGACGGACAACAGATTTGCTGGACTTTCTTTTTGGGTGAACGCACGCTTAACCGTTCCCGGTTCAGGGGTTTTCGGAGTTGTCGCGAAACAGTCAATCCCGTGTCAGGACATATACAAGTTTTCTGCAACCGTGAACCGTGAAATTTGAACCGTGAACGCTTACGTTCCATGAATACCAACGGCCAGGATGCGCGGGACATGCGGCAGCATGCTCGCCGTACAATTCTGCACGCCGATCTCGACGCGTTTTTCGCAGCCGTCGAACAACGCGATCATCCGGAATGGCGGGGCAAACCGGTGATCGTTGGCGCCGCACCCGATTGCCGCGGCGTTGTATGCGCCGCATCCTACGAAGCGCGCCGGTTCGGCGTCCGGTCCGCCATGCCCGCGTGCCAGGCAGGAGCACTATGTCCCGATGGCGTGTTTGTGCGACCCGACATGAAACGTTATCGTGAAGCATCACGGGCGGTATTTGCTTGTTTCGATTTGTTTACGCCGATCGTCGAACCGTTATCAATCGATGAAGCTTTCCTTGACGTGACCGGATCACAACGGCTGTTTGGCGACGGACGCATCATCGCACAACGACTGAAACAGATGGTCCGCGACCGTACCGGTCTGGTTGTCTCGGTGGGGGTCGCTCCCAACAAGTTTTTAGCCAAACTGGCCGGCGAACTGGAAAAACCTGATGGATTGGTGGTGACGCCGTTCGATCCGGACAATATCAGAAAATTTCTGGCGCCGTTACCGGTCGCCGCGTTGTGGGGTGCGGGGCCGGCCACGGTAAACCGGTTGCAGCGCAACGGTTTACACAAGATCGGAGATATCCAGAAGATAACCGAAACGGCATTGCGCGCCATTGTCGGCGAACATGCCGCGTTGCATTTCAAGGCGCTGGCACAAGGTCACGACCGGCGCGAGGTTGCGAGGGATCATGTTCCGGAAAAGAGTATTTCAAGGGAAACCACCTTTGCCGGCGATTGCCGGGATACGGCAACCGTCGCGCGCGTGATAGGACGGTTGGCCGATGAGGTCGGGACACGATTGCGGCGCCGCGGCTTATATGCGTCGACGGCAATGGTCAAAATCCGGTTTAAAGGGTTTCAGACGGTTACCCGTCGCCGCCGGTTGGCGCGACCGTGCCATGACGATGCAACCCTGCGTGAGGAAGCCCTGGCCGTTTTACGTACAATCCCGTTGCAAAAGCCGGTACGCCTGGTCGGTTTCGGGACGACCGACCTGGATTCGCGGTGTCAGTGGCAACCGACATTGTTCGATCCGCAAGACGAAACCAACGCGCGACGCGAACGACTCAGCCAATCGGTAGACGTGGTGCGCGCACGTTTCGGACCGGAGGCGATACAGCGTGCCGCGATCCGGGAATCGGAGTGACGCGGGAACCAGCCCCAAACCAAGCGTGTACTGCATTGGAAGTCCGGCGACGAAGCGTCGCAGCGCATGGCAATTGCCCTGACGCGAAGGGGTTCCCGATCATGTAGAAGATCGTGCGGACCGAAAATGAAATCCTGCTGTTGAACAGTTTTTTCGCTGCAAATTCCACCGATCACCAGCATGACGAACCTTTTTGCAGGTTCGTATCGCCGGAATCCGACAATTCAAGATCTGTTTCTTTGGCGAAAGCTACTCCTTCGTTGAATTAAATCATGACAGATTGCGCGATTCCGATTAATTGTCTGTCCCTATTCTCTCTCTTTACGATCAGGTGAATACGCTTTTAGGACTCTGTATCCAAGAACAACAGAATTGCGGTGGTCACGCAGCTCGCAAAGGAAACATGATGCAGACTCGACATTTGTGATGTTATGCGTTAC
>PWZG01000608.1 GCA_003567575.1 PVC group bacterium
CTTCCGGTTGCGGCCGAACCCGTACGGCACGAAAGTACGCGCTGTTCAACAAATTACGGTTCAACCGGGTAATGTGCCCGACATGATAGGGTACGCCCGTTTCAAACGGAACAAGACGCTGCAACAAGGTTTCGCGCAACGGTGTTTCGGGAAAACGCACCTCGCCCATGCGATAACGGGGGCCGCTGTCGTAACACACGAACACATCGGCACGATACGCCTGGCGATCAATCACGATGCGTCGCTCGGTAAAACGACCATCAAAATAGCCGCGGGCAAGCCCAGTATTCTCAATCATCCGGATAATGGCGGCATACCGCCCATGATGCAAACGGTCACCCTCTCGCAAAGGCAAGCGCTTCAAAACATCTTGGAATTCTACATCTTGAGCCGCATCGCCATCGAGGCAGACCAGCAACGAATGAATCCTGACCGGTTCCCCCGGATCCACTATCAGGCGCAATACCCACTCCTCGCCATCCCGTTTAGAGCGCACCTCGATGTCCGGCTCGTAATAGCCCAGGGCAGCCAACGCTTCCGTGGCCAAATCCGGTATACGACGCGCGAAACGACGGACAATCCGCGGATCGTCAGTGGCCGGTGTGCCGACATGCAAACGTACATTTTTCAGCAAATCACCCGTAATGCCTTCTATCTCAACACGCGCGCCGCCCCAGGCGGCCCAGGGTACAAACAGCATCGCGCCGAGTAAGACAACCGAAAGAAGTGTCGTCCGTCGTTGAATGCAATGACCCATGTAACGTAATTCTCCGAAATGTCAGTCATTAAACGCGCAGCGATGCGCGCGACCGGCAAGAAACCATGATTATATATGCCGCGCTGCCTCTTTACAAGCGAAAGCAATTGACAGCCAGGCATCCGTAATGATACAACTAACGGACGAATAACCGGTAAACAAACCGAATACATTGTTTTTTTCTCAAGGGACCATTGAAAACCAGCGGAATTCATTATGGCAGATGACATCATTGATCGATTGCTCCGTATTCAGGACCAGGACTTACGAATCGTGGACATGGAACGTGAACTGGCAGCGCTGCCGGAACGCGGCAAGAAGCTTGAGAACGAACTAAACGATTATCATACAGCGATCACGGCAGCGCAAGAACAGCGCAAGGCGGCGCAACTTGACGTTAAAAGACTGGAAATGGAAGACCAGGAACATCGTCAGAAAATTTCCCGTTTACGCGAGCAACAGATGACGCTGAAAACCAACCGTGAATTCCGGACGATGGAAGAAGAGATCGCCGTGGTTCAACTGCGGCTCGGCCAATTGGAGACGCGGCTATTGGAATCCATGGAAACGGTGGATAGCCTCAGCCAGGAACTCGACGGTCGAAAAAAAGAATTAAAACAGGCCGAGCAAGCCATCGAGAAAGAAAAAGAGTTATTGATTGTGCGCGGTCGTCAAGTCGAAGAAGAACTTGAAGAACTACGCAATCAACGGAAAATTGCCGCAACTTCAATTCCTGCAACGTGGTTATCAGCCTACGATCGTTTATTCAATGGCAAACGCGACAGAGTCCTGGTGAGTGTGGAAAACGGGATTTGCGGCGGTTGCCACATGAAATTACCGCCGGCGGTAACCCACTCGGCCCGACGCGCCGAATCGATGGTAACTTGCGATTTCTGCGGACGTATGTTATACTCAGACCATCGAATGACGTAAAGCGCGTGGCGTTTCAGACAAAGCTCACATTTTGTGCGGCACGCACAAGACAATCATGGTATCGTCGGAGACGGGAGCGAGCGGTCGCTGTGACCGGTTTACCGGTTGCGGAGGAAAGTCCGGACTCCACAGGGCAGGATGTCCTCGTGTTAAACGGGGGAGTTTTCCGGTAAACGGAAAAAATGGAAAGTGCCACAGAAACAAACCGTCCCGCTTGTCGGGATAAGGGTGAAAAGGCGGTGTAAGAGACCACCGGACGTATCCGCAAGGAGCGTTGCAAGGCAAACCCCATCTGGAGCAAGATCCAATAGGGAACTGGAGGCGGCCCGCCTCGTTTCGGCGTCACTCAGCCGCCGGAGCAGTTCCGGGTAGATCGCACAAGATAAATGACCGACACTCAAGGGTGAAACAGAATCCGGCTTATGGCTCCCGTCTTCCGACATTACCATCATCCCCTCATCTGGCTGACGCTGGGCGCGCTGGCCGTTGCCTTGTCGGCGGCCGCCGCATGGCGTGGTATCACAGCGCTACACGGACACAATACATCGGCAGCGATGGCTCCGTCAACGCATCGGCCGCCGATCGATGCGCTGACGGCAACCAGGCTGACACTGCCGGATGGCGTCGTATTCAAAACAGCGCCTGGAACGCAACGCCTGGAACCGGCGGAGCGCCTTGCGGGACGATTCCGTTTAGCGGGTACATTCTTCATGTTATCGGCGGACATGCATCCTTCCACCCGCAAGGCGGTCCTGGTTGACGAAGTTTCGGGAATCGACCATATCGTTCAGGAAGGCGATATGCTCGACCATATCGAAGTGGTTACCGTAGCCCATGATCATGTCGTGCTGCAAGCCGGCGAGACGCGCGAAATATTGGGGTTGGGGACTGGCGTCGGCAAACGCGTTTCCGATGATGCGGACGCGCTTGCATCGGCATTGCAGGACGCCGACGACGACGCATCCGCCGCGAGCGTAAACCGGTTCGGCGAACAGTTCGCCGATAATCGCTGGGTATTCCAGCGCGACAACCTGCTGGACTACTACCAGGAGGTCATGCGGTCGCCGCAACGCTTGAAGCAGGTTTTCGATTCCATGGAACCGTTATACGATGACAACCGTAGAATTACCGGGTACAAGCTGGATATAAAGGGCGAGCCGGAGTTTTTCGAGGCCGTCGGCTTACAGCAAGGCGATGTGGTGCGCCAAGTCAACAATATGACCATGAGCAGCCGGCGCCGTGCGGAATACCTTATCGGCGAATTCATTCATGACCGGCTCAACGTATTCATCCTGGATATCGAGCGCGGTGAAAAACCGGAACAATTGATCTACGAAATCCGTTAGCGGGTCTTCAGTCTGCGGTCTGCGGTTTTACCGCCTTGGTGCCTTATTCTAGAGCCTCTGTCATAAAAAACACGAAAAAGTGACGCGCGGGCGTTGGGTGATTCGGGCAAGAGGTCAGAGGTCGGAGGTCAGAGGTCAGTTTTCTGAAACGATCGGAACCACGATCTCGACAACGATAAGGGGAACGATCAAGGATTTCTCTTGCTGACATCTTGTGGTGTCCGACAAATGGTGTGAATCAATCCAATGTCATCCCGAGCTTGTCGAGGGATCTGCGTCCGTCGCGGAGTGCCAAGATTCCTCGACTTCGCTCGGAATGACGGACGGAAGCGATATGCGCCCGGTATCCACTCCGTGATTGACGTAATACGCCGATTCTGGCAAACTACACCGCCATGAGCCCGCAAATACAGCCCAGGAAAACCGTTCTCTTTCTTGCCGACGGCATGGCCGATGAACCGTTGCGCGAACTGAACGGCCTGACACCTTTGGAATACGCGCGCACGCCCGGCATGGACCGGATTGCGAGCGAGGGTTGTTCCGGCGAATTTCTTTCGTTGCCGGACGGTTTCCCTACAGGCAGCGAAGTGGCCAATATGTCGGTACTGGGCTGCGACTTGGATCGGGAATACGGAGGCCGCGGTCCCTTGGAAGCGGCCGGACGCGGAATTGCCATGCGCCCCGATGACGTGGCGCTTCGTCTGAACTTGATCAGCCGCAGTAACGGAATCCTGACCGATTTTTCGGCCGGACACCCATCGCAGGAAGATGCCGAAACCTGTATCGCGGCCCTGAACGAAAGGTTCGGCAGCGATACCGTGCGTTTTCATACCGGTGTCAGTTACCGTAATCTATTGATGCTGCGCGGACCGACGATGTCGCCGCTGATCATAACGGAAAAGCCGGACGATCACCAGGGCGACGCCATTGCCCCGTTTTATCCGCGGGCTGCCGCACCGGAAGCGGAAGCGACCGCCAAATTGCTGCAAACGATCATGGTTGAGGCGCCGCACGTGTTGAATGCGCTGCCGCTTAACCACCGTCACGCGGCGTCGGTAAACGGTGTCTGGCCCTGGAGCGGCGGTCGTGCCGGCGCAATTCAATCCCTCGAGAAGAAATTCGGGATACGGGGTGCGGTGATTTCGGCGGTCGACGTGATTGTCGGATTGGGCCGTTGCCTGGGAATGGATATCATTCCTGTTCAGGGCGCAACCGGATATATCGATACCAACTACGAAGGGAAAGCCAAGGCGGCGCTTGATGCGCTGAATAACCACGATTTCGTGTATCTGCACATCGAGGCGATCGACGAAGTCTCGCATGCGTGCGATCTGGAGCTGAAAATCGATACTATCGAACAATTCGATGCACGCATCGTGCAACCCGTGCTGGAGGCGGCCGATCCAACCGTACAGGCGGTCGTATTACCTGACCACCATGTCCCGGTACGACTTGGAAAACATACACGCGATCCGGTGCCGGTCGCCATCCGTTTTCCGGATCGGGAACCTGATACGGTAATGACCTACGGTGAAAGCGCCGCCCGCCGCGGCATCCTTGGCCGGCTGGCCGGCAACGAGCTGATGCAATTACTGTTCGGACCGGTGCGTTTGTGAATGATTTCTAATAGAGAACATTTTTCCCAGCCAGATAATCCAAACACAATTCGAATAAAGGAGCAGCAAACATGATTTCGGAAACCGTATTGAAAGAAGCTTTAAACAACACGCTGGAGAGCACCGATTTAAAAGGCGTTGGAGAACGGGAAAGCGGTAAAGTACGCGAAAGTTACCGTCAGGGCTCAAAACGCCTGCTGATAACGACGGACCGCGTATCTGCCTTCGACCGGATCATCGGTACGATCCCTTACAAAGGCCAGGCACTGAACCGTATGGCGGAATTCTGGTTCGAAAAAACCAGGGATATCGTCCCCAATCATGTCGTTGCCGTCCCCGATCCGAATGTGATGGTCGTTCACGAATGCCGTCAATTACCGCTGGAATTCATCGTGCGCGGTTATATTACCGGCGTCACCAAGACCTCCGCCTGGTACAATTACGAGCGTGGCGTCCGCGATTTCTGCGGTAACCGCCTGCCGGAAGGCCTGCGCAAACACCAGAAATTCGAGCGCCCGATCCTGACGCCCACCACCAAGCACGAAGTTCATGACCGATCCATCTCGCGCGACGAAGCCATTACCGAGGGCTTGATTGACGCCGCAACTTTTGATACGGCCGCGGATATGTGTTTCCGGCTTTTCGATGCCGGCAGCCGCTACGCCGCCGAACGCGGCCTTATTCTGGTAGATACCAAGTATGAACTGGGTGTACTCGACGGGAAACTGGTATTCAGCGACGAAATCCATACCCCCGATTCGTCACGTTACTGGTTTGCCGATTCGTATGAGGAACGTCTGCGCCAGGGACTCGATCCGCTGAAACTCGACAAGGAATACGTCCGCGAATGGTTGGCGGAACACGGATTCCTGGGCGACGGCGAACCGCCGACGTTACCGGATGATGTACGAATCGAAGCGGCGCGGCGCTATATAGAAGCCTTCGAGCTACTGACAGGCCAGGAAATAACGGCATCCAACGAGCCGATCGTCAGCCGGATCGAAAACAATCTGCGCGCGGCAGGATTCGTTAACGGTTAATGTAATAACGAGAATTCTCTTGCCGTCGGGGTATGTTGTGCTTATAATACTGACAAAGGGGGAAACGTATCATGACAGACGAAGATCGAGACGAAATGCCGCCGGAATTATCCGGCACGACGGATGATGAAAACGAGGATCCAGATATTCGGGATACGGATATTCTTTTCGAATGTCCCAAATGCAGCAAAAGTATGGTTATCGATTACCGTGGCGCAGGCTTGACCGTCCCATGCACCGATTGCGGGCATGCGGTTGATGTTCCCATTCCCGAAGGCATGGATCTTACGGATCTGGATAGTTCGCCGGCCGACCAGGGTGTGCGGGTTATCCAGATGCGGGAATTACTGGCGGATGCCCAGCGTAAACTCTACGTTCAGGACGGTGTTGTCGAACGTCTGCGCGCCGATATTGAACGCGCAAACCGCCGCGCCGAACAAGCCGAAAAACAGTTCCAGGAAATCCGATGGGAAGCGGAAGTCATTCAGCGGGCAATCGAGACCATGCAAAAAATCCTCAACGACAAACAGACGGATACCGCTGGGAAAAATGACTGATCACGATGCTGACGCGGTTTCCGGGCGATTCCGTTCATCGAGACGCAGAACCAGCGGGTGATGATTGCATGCCTCTGTTTCCGGCAAAATACAGAAAGAAAAAATTATCAGGCGATCGCCAATTGCACCCAATCGTGCAGTCGCACCGTTAAGACAGATTTCGCCCGAACCGGCGGCCCCTTTGATCACGTAGGTTTCAAACCGGTTGCCATTCTCCATGTCGGCCACGAGTATTTTTTCGTAAGGCAACAAGCCGACCGCTTGCATCAGTTTCCCGTCAATAGTTAGACTGCCTTCGTAATCCAACGACGAACCGGTCACGCGCGCGCCGTGAAGTTTAGATTTCAGCATGACACATTGCATGATGGATTCCTTCATTCATTGCATAAGCAATTAACGATACCACGGGTTAACCGATTATTCAAGTCGGATTTAGATCCATACGAGGGAATGACGGACGGAAGTGATATGCGCCTGCGTCGCTTTCCGCGGTTGACCCCGACACGGCCTATCCTCTATAATGGCGCTTGATGAAAACAAGTAACACACAACAGGCAGGTTTCACACTGCTGGAAATCCTGGTGGCGGTTTCGATCATGATGATCCTGGCCGCGGTGGTGGGCATAAATATCGCCGGACGCACTGGTGAAGGCCGCGTTGCCAGGGCGAGTGCCGACATCAAAAACCTGCAGACGGCCATTGAGATGTACCGCGCTGACAACGGACGCATCCCAACTCCGGAACAGGGACTTGAAGCGCTGGTACGCCGACCGGAACGACAACCGGTCCCCAACCGTTATCCGGAAGGCGGATACCTACTGAGTCCCAGGGTTCCCGTAGATCCCTGGGGGCGGCCCTACATCTATCTTGTGCCGGGCCGGCGGGGGGAACGTTACGAAATCCTCTCCTACGGCGCCGACGGCGAACCCGGAGGAACCGGGGAAAACGCCGAGATGTCCAGCTCACAACTTTAACCTGAACTGCTCTTTATCCGTTGATACGGCAGCAACATGACGCAACCATCGGAACAGCATGTCGGGCGCTCCGGATTCACCTTCCTTGAAATCCTGGTAGCCGTCGGGATTATAACAGTTATTGCCGTTGCAGCACTGCACAGCCGATCCGTGATTATTCGCGCCGAACACAAGGCTTACCGCCTGGATGAAGCACGAATGCTCATGCGAGGTCTGGTCGCCCATCGACGGGCCGGAATGGAAAACGATGATTTGCTTGAAACCATGCCTGCCGAATGGCAATGGATGGAAACGCCGATTTCGACCGATGTTACCGATTCCGCGGGAGCACATCACGTTGCGACGTGGCATGTCTGGCGTCTGATCCATCACGGCAGTGGTACGACACTGGAAATTGCCGTGGATAATATTGGCGGCAATACTAACGCGCAGGAATCATTGCCATGAATGACGCCCGCACCGGAGCGTTTGAGTTAGTCCTTAAATTGCGGGACGCGGGCTTCGAAGCTTACTGGGTCGGCGGCTGTGTGCGCGATATGCTTCTGCAAAGGGAGCCGAAAGATTATGATATTGCCACCAATGCGCTACCCGATCAGGTGCTTACGCTTTTCCCCGGCGGTCATGCCGTCGGTCGCGCCTTTGGCGTGATCCTGGTACCGGATAGCGGTAAACACGTCGTGGAAATTGCCACTTTTCGCGAAGACCATGGAACGGTAGACGGCAGACATCCGCAACGTGTCTCCTTCAGTGATGCGCGCGCGGATGCCTTGCGCCGCGATTTCACCGTCAATGCCATGTTCATGGATCCGGTCACCAACAAAATCCTGGATTATGTCGGCGGCCGTGACGATATCGCGCGGCGCCTGATCCGTACCGTCGGCGACCCGCAACAACGGTTTGAGGAAGATTATTTGCGTCTTTTACGCGCCATCCGGTTTGCCGCCACGTTACAATTCGCGATCGAACCGGCTACGGCCGATGCCATCAAGAAACACGCGACCCGCATCATACGTGTCAGCGCCGATCGTGTACGCATCGAGTTAACCCGCCTGTTACTGGAAGCTCCCAGGGCCGGTGACGGTGTGGACTTGCTCGACCAATCCGGATTACTGAATGCAATCCTGCCGGAAGTCAGCGCCATGAAAGGCGTCGAACAACCGGCGCAATTCCATCCGGAAGGCGATGTCTGGACGCATACCAGGATCATGCTGAACGCCATGCAAACCGACGATCCGCGATTGGCCTGGGCCGTTTGGCTGCACGATATCGGGAAACCGCCCACCGCCACCGAAATCGATGGCCGCATCCGGTTCGACCGTCATGCCGGAGTCGGTGCGGATATGGCCGATACAATCCTGCGACGCTTACGGTTTGCCAACAGGGATCGGGAAACCATTGCAACCTGTATTCGCGGACACATGCGTTTTGCCGATGTCCCGCAAATGCGGCCGGCGCGCTTGCGCCGCTGGATGGCGCAACCGGAATTCCCGACAGAACTGGAACTCCACCGCCTGGATTGTCAGGCCAGTCATAAGAAGGACGACAGTCAAAAAATCATCGAAACGATGCAACACCAATTGGCCAACCGGATATCTTTGCCTGAACGCTGGATCCGCGGCACGGATATACTGGAACTCGGGCTGCCGCCGGGACCGGAAATCGGATATTGGTTGCAGGAAGCCTATGACGCACAGTTGAACGGGATCTCCGATTCACGCGATGAATTGCTCAAATGGTTGCGTCACCAGATCGCCGGCCGAATCAAGACTTGCCGTAATGGCGATTATCTGGTAAAAAGGAAGCCTTTCGCGGGCCCGTAGCTCAGTTGGTCAGAGCAGGGGACTCATAATCCTCTGGTCGCTGGTTCGAGTCCAGCCGGGCCCACCCACCGAAAAGCCGCTTAAACAGGCGTTATCCGTTGTTTTTGCAGGCGTTTGCGTAACCTGCCGTCGCCTCGACGCCTTTCCCCATTGCGTTTCTCTACGCACCATTCCTCACCATAAAACTCGCGACAAAGGCACCCGCTTCGCGGGTTCGCAGAGACGAGTTTGGCCTCGTGATCGTGTGCACGATCAGATTTTTCGGGGATGAAAGAACGGATTACGATTACGGGCGACGATTACGGTGGACGATTGAAGCCTCCGATCGTAATCCGTAATCGTCGCCCGTAATCGTAGACCGATAGTGGGGATGGTGAGTACTTACCGTCACGTCAGCATTCCTGCTCTTCACGCCTACTCACAAACTCACACACCCACACACCCACGCACTCACACACC